>NZ_RZQA01000077.1:0-12288 GCF_004022915.1 Mesorhizobium sp. M7A.F.Ca.US.006.04.2.1 | reverse complement strand
CGTCGGCACCGGCGCATGCGGCTCGAGGACGTCGGACGGATCTGCCAGTCGATCGCCAAGCTCAGGCCGTTCATCATCGCCGAAGGCTGGTCACCTGGCGCGCTGACCGACAAGGCCGGCCTGCGCGAAAAGATTGCCTCCTCCTGCGAACAGTTGTCGTTGTTCTGATCATGCGGCCGGCGGAACTCGATCTCGCCAGATACAGAGTTCGGCTCGACAGCGAGACGGATTTTGCGGGCTGGCGTGACGCGGCACGGCGGCTGGCCTTGAATGAGGTCAGGCCCGAGGACGTCGACTGGCATGTCGCGCCAGGCTCTGATCAGGCACAATTGCCTGAAGTGCCTGCGGGCGCGCAACTCGTCGTGCCGCGCGACTTCCTCGGGCATGCCGAAACGGCGTTCTGCCATTCCGATCCCGGCCGGTTTGCCTTTCTCTACCGAATGCTGTGGCGATTGCGCGACGAGGCTAAACTGCTGGAAATCGCGTCGGATTCCGACACCAGGCGGCTCGAGGCCATGGAGAAGGCGGTGCGGCGCGACAGCCACAAGATGCACGCCTTCGTACGTTTCCGGAAAATCGGCGACGGTGCCGATGAGCGCTATGTCGCCTGGTTCGAGCCGGATCATTTCATCGTCGAGCGCAACGCCGATTTCTTCGTCAGACGTTTCACCGGCATGCGCTGGACGATCCTGACCCCTTATGCCTCTGCCGACTGG
This sequence comes from Mesorhizobium sp. M7A.F.Ca.US.006.04.2.1, assembly GCF_004022915.1. Lineage (NCBI taxonomy): Bacteria > Pseudomonadati > Pseudomonadota > Alphaproteobacteria > Hyphomicrobiales > Phyllobacteriaceae > Mesorhizobium > Mesorhizobium sp. M7A.F.Ca.US.006.04.2.1. The sequence goes on along the minus strand of NZ_RZQA01000077.1, from coordinate 11,572 downwards.
GATGGCGAAAGGCTGGCGATCGGGCCGGGCGCGGCCAAGGGCGATGCGCCTGATCAGGACGATACCGAGGCGCTCTGGCGCACCTATTTCGAGAACATCTTCAACCCGGCGCGATTGAAGGTGAAAGCCATGCAGAAGGAGATGCCGAAGAAATATTGGCGGAACCTTCCCGAGGCCTCGCTCATTCCAGACATGATCGCAGGAGCGGACAAGGCCGCCAAGGACATGATTGCGAAGATGCCGACAACACCCGCGCCGCACCACGCAAAGGTGCAGGCACGGCATTGGCCGAAGCAGCCCGTCGAAGCACCGGAAGATGATGCAAGCACGATTCCGGAATTGCGCGAGGCAGCGAAAGGCTGCCGCCGCTGCCCGCTGTGGCGCGACGCGACGCAGACCGTCTTCGGTGAAGGCCCTGACAATGCCAAGGTGATCTTCGTCGGCGAACAGCCGGGGGATCAGGAGGACCTCGCCGGCAAACCTTTCGTGGGTCCGGCCGGCAAGGTGTTCGATGCGATCCTGGACGATGCCGGTGTCGACCGGCAAAAGGTCTATGTCACCAACGCGGTCAAGCACTTCAAGTTCGAGCCGCGCGGCAAGCGCCGCATCCACTCCAAACCGAATTCCGGTGAGATTCAGGCCTGCCGCTGGTGGATCGACCAAGAATTCGAGCTGATCAAGCCGAACCTCGCCGTGGCACTCGGCGCGACAGCGGCGATGTCGCTGCTCGGCAAGGCGATTCCGGTGACAAAGATGCGCGGACAAGTGATCGAGCGCGAGGACGGATTGCGCGTGTTCATCACCATCCATCCCTCCTTCATCCTGCGCATCCGCGAACCCGCGGACAAGGAGGCTGAACGCGAACGGTTCCTGCAGGATATGAAGCTGGTGAAGCGGCTGATGGCCGCCTGATTGGTCTGTTTTGCGCGATTCCGGACGGAAAACCTTCCTGGAATTGCTGCGGCTACCTGATCAGAATTGCCCTGAGATCGTTGACATTCGTACCGGTCGGGCCGGGTACGAAGAGATCGTCAACCGCGTTGAAGGCCGTCCAGGCATTGTTGCCGGCAAGCATAGCCTTGGCGTCCACCCCGGCAGCGCGCATGCGCGACACGGTCGAAGCATCGGCAAAGGCACCGGCATTGTCTTCCGAACCGTCGATGCCGTCAGTATCGGCGGCCAGCGCATTGATACCGTCGACGCCATTGATGCCGATGGCGAAGGCGAGCAGGAATTCCGAATTGCGGCCGCCCTTGCCTTTTGCGCGCAGCGTCACGGTTGTCTCGCCGCCCGACAGGATCAGCACCGGCTTCGAGAAAGGCCTGTTGCGCGTCGCCACTTCACGCGCGATCGCGGCGTGGACACCGCCAACCTCGCGCGCCTCGCCTTCGATGGCATCGGAGAGGATAATCGCCTCGACGCCTTGCCGTTTCGCTTCCGTAGCGGCGGCTTCCAGCGATACCCCGGCCGAAGCGATCAGATGCACCTCGTTGCGCAAAAAGCGCTCGTTATCCGGGCTTGGCGCATCGGCGGCCGGCGAATTGATATGCGCCATCACCGAGGCCGGCAGTTTCATGCCATAGGCCGATATCGAGGCCAGCGCGTCGGCGCGGCTGCCTGTATCCGGTACGGTTGGGCCGGAGGCGACCATTGCCGGATTATCGCCGGGAATATCGGAGACGATCAGCGACACCACCCTGGCCGGCCATGCGGCCGCCGCCAGCCTGCCGCCCTTGATGGTGGAAAGGTGCTTGCGGATAGTGTTCATCGCCGCGATCGGCGCACCCGAGGCGAGCAGCGCCTCATTGACGGCGATCTCGTCGGCCAGCGTCAAGCTGCCGGCCGGCGACGGCAACAGCGCCGAGCCGCCGCCGGAAACCAGCGCCACCACCAGATCGTCCGCCGTCAGCCCTTGCACCTTCGCCAGCAGCCGGCGCGAGGCTTCAAGGCCGGCAGCGTCCGGCACCGGGTGCGCCGCCTCGATGATCTCGATGCGCTCGCAGGTCGCGCCATAGCCATAGCGGGTGACGACCAGCCCTTCGATGGGGGCGTCCCACACTTTCTCGAAGGCTGCCGCCATTTGCGCCGAGCCTTTGCCCGCGCCGATGACGATGGTACGGCCCTTGGGCTTGGCCGGCAGATGATCCCTGATGGTTCGTTCCGGATCGGCGGCGGCGACGGCGGCGTTGAAGATGGAGACGAGGAACGATTTGGGGTCGAGCACGGTCATTCGGCTTCCCGAGGCAATGCCAAGCCGCGCTTGTCGACGCCCAAATGATCGCACAGCGCATCGACGACGACGCCGTGATCCTCGCGCTCGGGCAGTCCGGAAACGGCGATGACGCCAATGACGCCGGTGCCCTTGGCGGTCACCGGAAAGCCACCGCCGGCCAGCACGTAGTCGGCAATATCCAGCCCTTCACCAATCTTGAAGGTGCGGTCGGGGCGCTGCTGTTCCAACACCATGCGATAGGTGCTTCTCAGGAACCGTTTGACCACATTGATCTTGCGCCGCGCCCAGTCGGGATTGGAAGCGTTCGAGCCCGGCAGCGCGGCGTAGAACAGCGGCCGGTCCCACAGCCTGATGTCGACTATGATGGGTAGATCTTCGGCGATTGCACGATCGCGAATGGCGGAGCCGATTTTGAAAGCGACGGCCTCGTCGAAGGTCGCGAAGACAAGGGTCTCTTCCTGTCTCTTGATCAGAGCGATGTCGTCAGCAACGGCCATTTTCTTTCTCCGAAATCGTCACACGTCGTGTGTACGACAAGCTCCGCTCGGTCAAGCTTCCGTGGCGTGGCCACCTTCTCCCGAGGGGAGAAGAGACGAGCACGGGCCTCGGCTTCCTCCTCTCCCCTCGGGGAGAGGCCGGATTGCCCCGAATTGCCTTCGCAATTCGGTTGGCAATCCGGGTGAGGGGGTCTTACCCCGCGCTCATGTCAGCCTTGGCTGGCCGCCCCGCCACATAAACTTCGCGGACGGAGCGGTCGTCGCCCAGCGTCTGCAGGAGAAAGAGCTCCTGCGCCAGCGTCTCGACCGTCTCCATCCTGAGTCGCATTCCCGGCGTTGCCCTGGCGTCCAGCACGACGATGTCGGCGTCGGTGCCCGCGTCCAGCGTGCCTATCTTTTCCACCACCGACAGCGCCTCGGCATTGCCGCGCGTCGTCTGCCAGAAGGACTGGAACGGGTTGAGCTTTTCGCCATTCAGCGCGATCACCTTGTAGCCTTCGTCCATGGTGCGCAGCATGGAGTAGTTGGTGCCGCCGCCGACATCGGTGGCGGCGGCGATGCGGATCGGCTTGTCGCGTCGGCGAAAGCGCTGATAATCGAAGAGGCCGGAGCCGAGGAAAAGGTTCGAGGTCGGGCAGAACACCGCCACCGAGCCCGAGTCCGAAAGCGCATCCGCTTCGCGCTCCGACAAATGGATGCAGTGGCCGAACAGGCTCTTTTTGCCTAACAGCCCGTAATGCTCGTAGACGTCGGTGTAGTCGCGCGCCCACGGGTAGAGTTCCTGCGTGAAAGCGATCTCGGCGTGGTTTTCCGACAGATGCGTCTGCATGTGCAGGCCGGGATGTTCGCGGCACAACACGCCCGCCATCTCCATCTGCTCCGGCGACGAGGTGATGGCGAAGCGCGGCGTGATGGCGTAGTGCTGGCGGCCCTTGCCGTGCCACTCCTTGATCAGCGCCTTTGTGTCGTCATAGCCGGATTGCGGGGTGTCGAGCACGCCGTCGGGCGCATTGCGATCCATCATCACCTTGCCGGCGATGTTGAGCATGTTGCGGTCATGCGATTCTGCGAAGAAGGCTTCGGCCGAGGCCTTGTGCACCGAGCAGTAGGCGGCGACCGTCGTGGTGCCGTGGCGCACCATTTCGTCGAGGAACAGCCGCGCGATGCGGCGGCCGTGCTGGGCGTTGGCGAACTTCGTTTCTTCCGGAAAAGTGTAGGTGTTCAGCCAGTCGAGCAGTTCGGCGCCGTAGGAGGCGATGATCTGCATCTGCGGAAAATGCGCATGGGCATCTATGAAGCCGGGCAGCAGCAGATGCGGCCGGTGGTCAATCCTTTTCACCGTTTCGTCGGCTTGCTTTTCAACATCGGCATAACTACCCGCGGCGACGATCCTGCCGTCACGGATCAGCAGTCCGCCATCCTCCTCGTAGCGCCAGGCGGAATGGTCTTCGAGAGTTTGCGGCCAGCGCACAAAGGACAGCGTGCGGCCGCGCAGAAGTGTCGAATTCATGCTATTTCCCTGCGCCTTCGAACCAGGCCATCAGCAGCGCCCGTTCCTTGTCGGTGATCTGAGAGACGTTGGCGGGCGGCATGGCGTGGCTGCGGCCGGCCTGCAGATAGATTTCGCGGGCGTGGTTGGCGATGTCGGCATCGGTGTCGAGCATCACGCCCTTGGGCGCATGATAGATGCCCTCATACACCGGCTCCGCCGCGTGGCACATCGAACAGCGGCCGAGCACGGTGTCGCGCACTGCCGGGAAATGCGCTGAAGCGACATAGATTTGCGCCGACGCGGATTCCTTGGGTTCGCCGGTCAGCACCTTCGGCGCGGTCGACAGCCAAATGATGACGATGAACAGGACGAGTGCCGCCATCCAGGTCCAGGTCGGATTGCCCTTGCGCGCATGGACCGAGTTGAAATAGTGCCGGATCAGCACGCCGATGATGAACACCAGCGAGGCGATGACCCAGTTGAACTCAGTGCCGAACGCCAGCGGATAGTGGTTCGACAGCATCAGGAACAGGACCGGCAGCGTCAGGTAATTGTTATGGAGCGAGCGCTGCTTGGCGATCTTGCCGTATTTCGGGTCGGGCTTGCGGCCGGCGATGAGGTCGGCGACGACGATCTTCTGGTTGGGGATGATGACCATGAAGACGTTGGCCGACATGATCGTGGCGGTAATGGCGCCCAGATGCAGGAAGGCGGCGCGGCCGGTGAACAGATGCGTCAGCCCCCAGGCGATGAACACCAGCACACAATAGAGCACCAGCATCAGGCCGGTGTCGCTTTTGCCCAGCGGCGAGCGGCACAGCAGATCGTAGACCACCCAGCCTACGCCGATCGTTGCCAGCGACAGCAGGATACCGACCGGCACCGACATCGGCAGCACGTTCGGATCGATCAGGAACAGATCGGCTCCGGCATAATAGACGACGCACAGCATGGCGAAGCCGGAAAGCCAGGTGGCGTAGGATTCCCATTTGAACCAGGTCAGGTGTTCCGGCATTTCGGCCGGCGCCACCAGATATTTCTGGATGTGATAAAAGCCGCCGCCATGCACCTGCCATTCCTCGCCGAAGGCGCCGACGGGCATGCCGGGACGCTGGCGCAGGCCGAGATCAAGCGCGACGAAATAGAACGACGAGCCGATCCAGGCGATGCCGGTGACGACATGCAGCCAGCGCACGGCGAAGCTCAGCCAGTCCCAGAAAATCGCGAAATCCATCATTGAACTCGTCCCTGCCGATTGGGTGACTTTACGGGCTGGAGCGCAAACGGAAAGAGGCGCGACGCACGAGGACTTTCAAAAAAAAATGGAAAATACTAGGTTGATCCTGCAAACCGGCGAAGGTGCTCCGCATGGCCTATCTCGACAACATCGCCGTCTTCGTTCGCGTCGTTGAACTCGGCAATCTGTCGGCGGCCGGGCGCGACATGCGCATTTCGCCGGCGGTCGCTTCCAACCGCATCAAGGAACTGGAGAAGCACCTTGGCGTGCGGCTGTTCAACCGCACCACGCGGCAATTGATGCCGACCGAGCATGGCACGGTTTTTTACGGGGGCGCCAAGCAGGTGCTGGAGGCGATCACCGAGGCGGAAGCCGCGGTCTCTGCCCTTTCCGGCCAGCCGCGCGGCACCATCCGCGTCACGGCACCGCTCGGCCTCGGCCGCCGGCTGGTGGCGTCGGGCATCCCCGATTTCCACGACAAATACCCTGATATCGAGGTGCGGCTGAGGCTCTCGGACCACAATGTCGACATCATGAAGGAAGGCATCGACGTCGCCTTCCGGCTCGGCATCATCGAGGATTCCAGCCTCAGGATGCGCGGCATCATGGAATGCGAGCGCGTGCTGGTGGCGGCACCGAAATATCTCGAAGCGCGCGGCGAACCGATTGAGCCGCAGGAGCTGATCGGCAAGAAGCACGACTGCCTGATGCTGCGTTATTCGGGCGCGCGCGAATATGTGTGGACGCTGCAGACCCCCACCGGCCCGCAGAAATTCGAGGTACACGGGCCCTACGACACCGACGATGGCGACGTGCTCACCGGCTGGGCGCTTTCAGGCCGCGGCATCATCAACAAGCCGCGCTTCGAGGTCGAGCCATTCATCCGCGACCGGCGGCTGAAGGTGATCCTGCCCAGCACGCCACCGACACCGGTGCAGTTCGCCGCCGTCTATCCGCACAAGAAGCTGCAGGATCCAAAAGTGCGGCTGCTGCTCGACTTCATGGCCGAGCGCTGCCAGCGGCTGATCAACGATCTGCTTGCTGGCAAATAAAGGCTGGCCGGCAAATAGGGACTGGCCGGTAGGTGAGCGGCGGTTTGGCCCAGCGCCGGCGGTTGCCATCCCAGGATGTGGCGAACATAGTTCGGGTGGCATTTCATCTCATAGGGAACCCTCGATGGACAACGGCGCCACAATGCATCTTGCCGTTTCGCTCGCCGATCCATCCCTCGAGACTGGGTTGGAATTCAGCCGCCTGGCTGGTTTCGTGCAAAAGGCTGAAGCAGCCGGGCTGGACATGGTGCTGCTTGCCGATGCCGTGCCAGCGTCCGAAAGCGAAGCCGCGAACAAACGGATGCCCTTCGAAGCGACGACCTTACTGGCCGCTCTGGCGACTGTCACAAGCAGGATCGGCCTGGTTGCGGCTGCCTCGACAATTGCCCACCAACCCTACAATCTGGCACGCCGTTTCGCTTCGCTCGACGTTATCAGCCACGGCCGCAGTGGCTGGAACGCAACCATGACGCAAGCGCCACGGGAAGCAGCCAATTTCAGCCGGCCCGAAGGATTTTCGCCTAACGATTTCCGCCGTCGCAGTGAGGAATATATCGGCATCGTGCAAGGTCTGTGGCAGGGCTGGGATGCGGACGCGCTGCTGTTCGACCAGAGCGGCGGCCGCTTCCACGACCCCGAAAAGATGCACCTGCTGGAGCACAAGGGCGAATTCTTTTCCGTGCGCGGACCGCTGAACGTCGCCCGGTCGCCGCAGGATACGCCAGTGCTCGTCTTGTCGGGCCTGCAGGAATCCGACTTCGATATTGCCACTCGCACCGCCGATGTCATCCTGCTGGACGGCGGACTGGTGGAGGGCGCGACCGAACGCTATGACGATATCAGGCGCCGTGTCACGGCGTGCGGACGCACTCCCGATGCTGTGAAAGTGCTGACGAACGTCGCGCTTATCGCCGATAGTAAGCCGGCTGCCGTCGCCGAGAGGCTGGAAAAGGAATTCCTGGCGAAAAGCTGCGACGGGTTCAACATCCTGATGCCGGCACAGCTTTCAGCGCTCGACGATTTCGTCGGCTTGGTTCTGCCGGAACTGCGGCGGCGTGGCCTGGTTCGAGAAAGCTATCGCGGAAAAACGTTGCGCTCGCATCTCGGGCTTGCCGGCGGAGGTGACCGATGACCGCTCGCCAGATGAGGCTGGGCGCCTTCCTGTGGGCGACAGGCCACCACATCGCCGCCTGGCGCCATCCCAAGGCACACGTCACCGCCGGCATCGACATCGACCATTACATCGCATTGGCGCGCACGGCGGAGACGGCAAAATTCGACATGGTGTTCTGCGAGGACGCCGCCGGCCTGCGTGAAGCCAATATCGGCATTGCCAGCCAGACGTCGCGCTCGATCGGTTTCGAGCCGATCAGCCTGCTCTCGGCGCTCGCCGTCCAGACCAGCCGCATCGGCCTCGTCTCGACAGCGTCGACAAGCTACAACGAGCCCTATGGGCTGGCACGAACCTTCCTGTCGCTCGACCATCTGAGCGGCGGCCGGGCCGGCTGGAATCTGGTCACCTCGGCCAGCCCCATCGAAGCAGCCAATTTCGGCGCGACGGGCCTCAAGCCCCATGCCGACCGCTACGAACGGGCGCGCGAGTTCGCCGAGGTGGTGACCGGCCTGTGGCACGGCAAGGCTTCCGGCCATAACGGCCAGAGCTTTTCGGTTCGCGATCCGCTCGACCTGCCGCGCTCGCCGCAGGGCGCGCCGGTGATGGTTCAGGCCGGCGCCTCGGATGTCGGCCGCGACCTTGCCGCCCGCACCGCCGATGTGGTGTTCACGGCGGCGCAGACCTTCGAGGAAGCCAAGGCCTTCTATGACGATCTCAAAGGACGTCTGCCGGCCTACGGGCGCGAGCCGGACGACATCAAGATCATGCCGGGCGTCGCACCGGTGGTGGCGGAGACCGAAGCGGAGGCCCGTGAAAAATACGAGGAATTGCAGGAGCTGATCCCCGACGATGTCGGCGTGGCGCTGCTGTCCAGCTATCTCAGCATCTCCGATCTGTGGCGCTATCCGATCGATGGGCCACTGCCGGAACTGCCGGAGAGCGAGGGGATGAAGAGCAGGCAAGCGCTGGTGATCGAGCAATCGCGCCGCGACGGCCTCTCCATCCGCCAGCTCGCCCGGCATTTTGCCGGCGCGCGGGGCCATTGGCGCATCGTCGGCACAGCGGCCCAAGTCGCCGACGAACTGCAGACGCGGTTCGAGGGTGGGGCGGCCGACGGTTTCAACGTCATGCCCTCATATTTCCCCGGGGAACTCGATGCCTTTGCCACGCTCGTCGTGCCGGAGTTGCAGCGGCGCGGCCTGTTCCGGACGGAATACCAGGGCCGCACGCTGCGCGACCATCTGGGTTTGAAACGGCCGGTTTAGCTGCGGCGCAGCTTAGCCTGCCATCACCTTGCCATGCGGAATTTGATGGTCGGCATTTAAGGCTGCGTTGTGATTGACCAGCGCCGTCATGATCTCGGCCGCAGCCAGCGCCGCGATGACCTGAGGGCGCTTGTCCTTGACGGTGTCGCCGCCAATTGGCGAGACGAGGCGGGCAAACTCGGCCTGGCTGCCGTCCGCCGATTTCAGGAACCAAGTCCTGAACGTCGCTTTCTTGGTCTTCGAGCCGATCATGCCGACATAGGCGGTGTCACCGCGTTTCAGCGCTTCCGCGACGATCAGGAAATCCAGCGCATGATCGTGGGTAAGGATGGCGAAGGCGGCGCCGGCGGGGGCATTCCGCACCATCGCTTCCGGCATAGCTGTCAGCCGTGTCTCGATGGTTTCGGGCATGCCTTCCAGTGCTTCGGCCCGCGTCTCGATGACGACGCCGTGCACGGGAAGAAGTGCGATCGCCGATGCCAGCGCCTGGCCGACATGGCCACCACCGAAGATGTAGACGTACGGCAGGTGCGCCTCCTCGGCTTCCGCGGCCGCAACCAGGTCGCCGGCAAGCGCAGCATCGACGAGCCGGATCAAGACTTCGACGCGCCCGCCGCAGCATTGGCCGATCTCGGGACCCAGCGGGACGTCTAGGATAGCGCAGACTTCGTCAACCTCGATGCGGACTTCTTTGCCCAACATCTGCCTGGCCTTGTCGATTGCCATATATTCGAGCTGACCGCCGCCGATGGTGCCAAAGATCGCCGTCTGCGAGACGAGCATGAAGGCGCCCTTCTCGCGTGGCGTCGAGCCTTTTGTTCCGGCCACTTCGACCAGGGCAACCCGACCGGCGCTGGCGAGAAAGGCTTTCAGGCTTTGCACTTTCGAGTTCATGGTTCACGTTCCCGAATGGGAAATATAGGTTTTTTCGGCCCGGATTGCACGCATTGCCGACCCTGGGGCCGGATTCAGGCGCCGGCCTCCTTCTTCAGCCGCTCGATCGCCATCAGAACCCGCTCCGGGGTCGCCGGAGCATCGAGGCGCGGGCAGATCCTGTTGTCGGCGACACTGGCCACCGCGTCCGATAGCGCATGCAGCACCGACATGCCGAGCGGGAACGGCGGCTCGCCGACCGCCTTGGAGCGGTGGATGGTCGGCTCGCCGGCTTCCGGCCAGTCGGCCAAGGTGACGTTGAAGATCTTCGGCCGGTCGGAGGCGAGCGGGATCTTGTAGGTCGACGGTGCATGCGTGCGCAGCCGGCCCTTGGCGTCCCACCACAGTTCTTCCGTCGTCAGCCAGCCCATGCCCTGGATGAAGCCGCCTTCGATCTGGCCGATATCGATCGCCCGGTTCAGCGAGCGGCCACAGTCATGGAGAATATCGGTACGCTCGACCATGTATTCGCCGGTCAGCGTGTCGACCGAGACTTCCGAGCACGAGGCGCCATAGGCGAAATAATAGAAGGGGCGGCCCTCGCCCTTGTCGCGGTTCCAGTGGATTTTCGGCGTCTTGTAGAAACCAGCCGCCGACAGCTGGATGCGGGCCATATAGGCCTGCTTGACAAGGTCGGCGAAGGCGATTTCCTGGTTGCCGATGCGCACCCGGTTGGGCAGGAACAGCACCTGATCACGCGGCACCTGATATTTTTCGGCGGCGAAATCGGTCAGCCGATCCTTGATCTGGCGCGCGCCATTCTGCGCCGCCATGCCGTTGAGGTCGGAGCCGGACGACGCTGCCGTAGCCGAAGTGTTCGGCACCTTGCCGGTCGTTGTCGCGGTGATCTTCACCTGGTCGAGATCGATCTGGAACTCTTCCGCCACCACCTGCGCCACCTTGACGTAGAGGCCCTGCCCCATCTCGGTTCCGCCATGGTTCAGATGCACCGAACCGTCGGTGTAGACATGCACCAGCGCGCCGGCTTGATTGTAATGCGTGGCGGTGAACGAGATGCCGAATTTGACCGGCGTCAGAGCGAGGCCCCGCTTGATGAAACGGCTGTTGGCATTGAAGGCCGATATTTCACGCCGCCGCCGCGCATAGCTCGCGCTTTGCTCCAGCTCGGCGACGATGCCCTGGATGATGTTATCCTCGACCGTCTGGTGGTAGGGCGTGATGTTGCGGCCCCCCTCGCTACTGGTGCCGTAGAAATTCTTCTTGCGGATTTCGAGCGGATCCTTGCCAACGGCAAAGGCCACCTCGTCGATGACGCGCTCGGCGCCGACCATGCCTTGCGGGCCGCCGAAACCACGAAAGGCGGTGTTCGACACGGTGTTGGTGTAGAGCGGCGCCGACTGCGCATGCACCGCCGGCCAGAAATAAGTGTTGTCGCAGTGGAACAGCGCGCGATCGGTTACCGGGCCGGACAGATCCGACGAAAAACCGCAGCGCGCCGCGAACATGAAATCGACGCCGAGGATGTTGCCCTCATCATCGAAGCCGACCTCGTAATCGACGAGGAAATCATGACGCTTTCCGGTGGCGATCATGTCGTCGTCGCGGTCGGGCCGGATCTTCACGGCGCGGTGGTGTTTCTTCGCGGCGATCGCGGCCAATGCGGCAAACTGATTTCCCTGCGTTTCCTTGCCGCCGAAGCCGCCTCCCATGCGGCGGATTTCCACCGTGACGGCATTGCTCGGCACGCCGAGTACGTGGCTGACCATGTGCTGGACTTCGCTTGGATGC
>NZ_RZQA01000779.1:0-3069 GCF_004022915.1 Mesorhizobium sp. M7A.F.Ca.US.006.04.2.1 | reverse complement strand
GATCAGTTGCGCCTCATAGTGGCCGACCCGTTCGGGCAATGCTGCCGCAGGCTCCGGCGAATGCGCGCGAACCGTTTTCGTCTCCTCGTCCGGGCCGAGACCGAGCGCGACGCGATCGGCGAAATGGGCGAGCTCGCGCACATTGCCCGGCCAGTCATGCGACTGGAGATGATCGCTGACGGCTGCATTCACCTTGGCGACAGGCCGGCCAAACCGTTCGGCCGCCTTGCCGAGGAAATGCCCGAACAGCATCGGGATATCGCCGCGGCGTTCACGTAGCGGCGGAATGCGCAGCGTCACCACGTTGAGGCGAAAATACAGATCCTCGCGAAAATCGCCGCGCTGGTCCGGCCGCCCGAGATCGACTTTGGTCGCCGCGACGACCCTGAGATCGATGCGCCGGATCTCGTTCGAGCCAAGCGGCGTGAGGCTGCGCGTTTCGAGCACCCGCAGCAGCTTGACCTGGAGCGCAGGCGGCATGGATTCGATCTCGTCGAGAAACAGCGTGCCGCCGCTGGAATGCTCGATGCTGCCAATCCGCCGCCGCTGCGCGCCGGTGAACGCGCCCGCCTCGTGGCCGAACAACTCGCTCTCTATGACCGTCTCCGGCAGAGCGCCGCAATTCAGCGCGACGAAGGGTTTTGCGCGCCGCCGCCCCCATCGGTGCAGGAGGTCCGCCACCACTTCCTTGCCGGTTCCCGTTTCTCCTTCCACCAGCACATCGACATCCATGTCGGCGATCTGGCGCAAGGTCTCGCGCAACCGTTTGATGGCAGGCGCCTCGCCGATCAGCGGCAGGCCGTCGGCAGCCACTGCCGCGGCTTCGCGCAGCCGCCGGTTCTCCATCACCAGCCGCCGCTTCTCACTCGCCCGTTTCAGCGCCTCGACAAGGCGATCGCCGGCATAGGGTTTCGGGATGAAATCGTAGACGCCGTCCTTGAGCGCGGCCACCGCGAGATCGACGTCGCCATGCCCGGTGACCAGGATCACGGGTATATCCGGATCGATCGCCTTGATGCGATCGAACAGCTGCAGACCATTCATGCCCGGCATGCGGATATCGCTGACGACGACGCCCTCGAAATTCCTGTCGACGACGGCAAGTGCTGCCTCGGCGGCGTCGAGTGCGACCACCGTGAAGCCGGCAAGCTCGAGCAATTGCGTGGTGGCGTGAAGGAGGTCCGCATCGTCGTCGACGAGCGCGACCAGCCCTGATCCGTCTGTCATTCAATTCGCCTCAAATCGATGGTGAAGGATGCGCCGCTGCCATTGCCGGGATCGAGCCGCAGCGTGCCGCCCAATTCCTGGGCGATCTCCTGCGAGATCACCAGCCCCAGGCCAAGCCCCTTCTCCTTGGTGGTCTGGAACGGCATGAACAGATTGCCAGCCGCCTCCGGACCAAGGCCGGGTCCATTGTCGCGCACCGAAATCAGCACCCTGTCGTCGCGCTCGGCAAGTTCGATCTCGATGCGGGGATCGGGCTGGTCCTTCATCGCGTCCAATGCATTTTGCAAAAGATTGACCAGGATCTGCTCCAGCCGGATGCGGCTCGCCATGACCACCGGCGAGGCATTGCCGCGCGGCCTGACGATGGTGACGCCGGAATCGCGTATGCGGCCTGACAGCAGCGACAGCGCGCCGTCGATCGCCTCGCGCACCGGCAGCGGCGAAGCGGCGACGCCCGGCCGGCGGGCGAAAGTGCGCAAGGTGCCGGTGATCGCGCCGATGCGTTCGGTCATCGAAACGATCGATGTCAGATTGCCGCTGGCCGATCCGGTCTTGCCGCTGTCCAGAAAACGACCTGCATTCTCGGCATAGGTGCGGATGGCGGCGACCGGCTGGTTGATCTCATGCGCCACGCCGGCGGCGATCTGGCCGAGGATGGAAAGCCGGTTGGCCTGGGCGAGATCGTCGCGCAATCGGCGGACCTTGGCTTCGGCATTCTCGCGCTCGGCGATTTCGCCGGCAAGTGCGGTGTTGGAGCGCGTCAGCTCGGCCGTTCGCGTGCTGACCCGGCTTTCCAGTTCGACATTCATGCGCGCCAGCGCTTCCTGCCTTAGCCTGCGCGTTCGCCGGCGCCGGGTCAGCACGTAGGCAAGCAGGCCTAGAAGCAGCAAGCCCAGGAGCGTGGTCAGGCGCGCCGTATTGGCGGCCGAGGAGAGAGCAGCGTCGGCGGGCGTCAGCAGCCACAGACGCCAGCCTGGGACTGCACCGGGCAAATCCTGCACCACCTCGACGAACTGGCGTGGTTTTCCGGCGTTGTCGATCGTCGCCAGGCCATCGCCGGCGCCGCGTCTGAACGGCAGCGGCTCGAAGGCAGCATCGGCCAATTGCAGTTGCTCATGGGCGGCGGCCACGTCCTCGGCCGACAGTGGTGCCAGCGCACGAAACCGCCAGTCGGGCTGGCTGGTGGCCAGCACGACGCCTCGTTCATCGGTGACAAAGACAAGGAAACCGCTGGAACGCCAATTTGCCTCGACGCCGTCGAGCTCGACCTTCAACACCGCAACGCCAAGCGGCTTGCCGTTATCGTCGACGCGGCTCGAAAGGTAGAGTCCCGGCCGTCCGCTGATCGTGCCGAGGCCATATTGGCTGGCAGCACCTTTCGCCATCGCCTCCTGAAAATAGTGCCGGAAATTATAGTCGATGCCGACAAAGCTGGTCGGTTCGCCGGCATTGCTGGCTGATATGGCGATGCCTGCCGTATCGATGACATAGATGGCGGAGGCCGAGGCATCGCCGGCAATCGCCTTGAGCTTGTCGTTGAGGGCCGCTTCTTGCATCTTCCCGGCCCGGCGCAGCGCGCCCCGCACAGCATCGTCGCGGGCCAGCACCAAGGGAACCAGGCGCTGCTTTTCGATTTCGCCGGTCAGCGTTCCCGCCGCCAGCGGCAGAGCGGCAAGTGCTGTGTCGCGCAGATTGTCGGCCGCCTGGCCGGAGGCGATGCGCCCGGCGATGGCGATCGCGCCAGCCAGGACGGCAAGGGCTGCGACCACGGCAAGCCAGCGGCCATCGCGCAGCCGGGCCACCGCCTCGCGCAGCAACTCACGGCCGGCAAACCCTTGGGAT
>NZ_RZQA01000778.1:0-3075 GCF_004022915.1 Mesorhizobium sp. M7A.F.Ca.US.006.04.2.1 | reverse complement strand
CTTCTGAACAACGGCGCCATCACTGTTGAAAGCTCGGCCACCGTTGCTGGCGGAAACGGTGGCAATCCTGGCGCCAATTTCGGCGGTGGTGGTGGTGCGGGCATTGTTTTGAACGCCGGCGGCGACTTGACCAACCATGGCGATGTCCTCGGTGGCACGGGCGGGGCTTTAGCCACCGGCGGAACAGCCATTGTGATGGGAGATTCTGGCAGCATCGTCAACGACGGTCGCATTACCGGTGGCCGCGCCGGGGTTTCTGCATCCGCCGGTGCAGCGATCGACCTCAGAAATGGTGGGACGGTTTTTAACAGCGGAGTGATCATTGGCGGCGAGGGCAACGGTGGCCATGCCGGCGGCTCTAACGGCCCTGCTGGCGGAACCGGCAGTGGCGGCGCCCCCGGCTATATTCCCCTGACGCCCAGCAATGGAAACGGTGGTACCGGCATCGTTGGGGCCAATTTGGCGGTGCTTAACGTTGGGGAGATTACTGGGGGAGATTCTTTCTTTGGCCGGGCTAACGCCATCACCTTCACCGGCGGCGTCAACACGCTTTCCCTGCGAAACGGCTCGATTATCACCGGCAATGTCGTGGTGGAGAGTGGCGCGACCGGCTCATTGATGCTCGGGGACTATGACACGCTGCCTTCCACACCGGCCTTCAATGTCTCGAAGCTCGTGAATACGGCCACGGTAGGCGCGAGTGACGAGTTCGTCGGCTTCACGAGCTTTAACAAGGCCGGGACGAATACCGTTACCCTGACCGGCACGGGTGCGCAGGACTGGACCATCGATCAAGGCACCTTGGTCGGCGACACCAACAGCTTCGGCGGCAATCTCACCTTCTCAGGCGTGAACACCGGCGCCGTCGTCTTCGACCAGGCGAGCGACGGTACCTATGCCGGGACCATTACCGGCCCCGGCCATTTCGGCAAGGCCGGCGCCGGTACGCTGACGCTGTCAGGCGACGCTTCCGACCTCGCGGGCAACCTGGGCGTCATGGGGGGCACGCTCGACATCGACACACAGCTCACCTCTTTTACCGGGATCATTGCTACTGACGGAACTGATCCGGACGAGTGGGCAACCGCAAGAGTTTCAGGGTCGGCCACCTGGACTGCCGACGTCCTTAGGGTCGGGGATTCCAATGGGGATTCCAAAGGGAAAGGGAGCTTGATCGTCGAGAATGGCGGTCAGGTTTTCAACGATTCGGGAGTTGTGGCGTATGGCGCGGGCAGCACTGGCTCCGCGGTGATTTCCGGAAATGATTCGGGTTGGACGCTCGTTGATGCCATCGCAGTTGGTCTCTTTGGCAATGGATCGCTCAGCATTGAAAATGGCGGACAGGTTTCCAGCGGCAACAACGCCATTGTTGGTTGGGATGCTCAAGCCACCGGAATTGTGAATATTACGGGCCCCGGGTCGGTTTGGACAGGCGACTCCATCATTGCCGTTGGCGTCTTGGGCAAGGGCACGCTGACTCTGTCGGAGGGCGGGCAGGTTTCGCTTGCCGGGGGTCCTGCTATCGTTGGGTTGGCGGCCCAGCCAGGATCATTCGGAACGCTCAACATCGGTGCGGCAAGTGGGGAAGTGGCGAAGGCCGCCGGCACGGTTGATGCGGCATCGATAGCTTTTGGCGCTGGCACAGGCACGGTTGTGTTCAATCATCTGGGAAATCCCGATGGGTCCGATCTGATTTTCAGCCCTTCCCTGACCGGCTTGGGGACCATCCTCCATGAAAGCGGCACGACCGTTTTGGCCGCGGACAGTTCCAGCTTCACCGGTGCCACCACTGTTGCAGGCGGCACGCTTCTTGTCGGGAACCATGCCAGTGCCGGCTTCCTCGGTGGCACGATCAATGTCGAGGACGGCGCCACGCTCGGTGGCTCGGGCACGGTGGGCACGACGACGGTTGCCGATGGCGGGCATATCGCGCCAGGCAATTCGGTTGGTACGCTGACGGTTGCCGGAAATCTGGGCCTCTCTTCAGGGTCGGTTCTCGATTACGAATTCGGCAATCCAGGCGGTTCAACCGGCTCTCCGGGGATAAGCGACCGCATCGGGGTGAGTGGCAATCTGACGCTCGACGGTACGCTCAATCTTGCGCAGAGCGGCGACGTGGCCGATGGCACGGCGGGCCTCGGCTATTACCGGCTGATGACCTATGGCGGCAGCCTCACCGACAACGGCCTGGAGATCGGCACGAAGCCGCCGCTTTCCGATCCGGCCGCCTATGAGATCCAGGCGGGCGGCGGCAATGTCGACCTCTTCATCGGAGCGGCCGGCGACGACACGCTGCAGCACTGGCAAGGCGGCGACGGGACCTGGAACACCACGAACGAAAAATGGCTGAACCAGGGCGGCGATACTCTCGTCTCCTGGGCAGGAAACCATGCGGTGTTCAAGAACGAACCGGGCGGCTTCGACGGCGGCACGATCGCCGTCGAAGGAGCGCAAAGCTTCAAGGGGCTGCAATTCGTCGACAGCGGCTACCGCCTGGAAGGTTCCGGCACGCTCGCGATAGATGGTTCCGACAGCGCCGATGGCAATGCCGAGATCCGCGTGCTGGCCGGCACGGCAGCCACCATCGCGACGACGATTACCGGCGCGGGCGGGGTCAGCAAGACGCAAGGCGGCACGCTCGTCCTGGAAGGCAGCAACAGCTATCAGGGCGGCACGCGGCTTCTGGGCGGGACTATTTCCGTTTCGTCCGATGCCAATCTCGGCGCCGCAAGCGGTGCCCTGACATTCAATGGCGGCACGCTGCGGAACACGGCGGCGTTCGCGACGGCGCGCAACGTCACCCTGGATGCCGGCGGTGGGACGTTCCAGACCGATGCCGACCTGACGGCGAACGGCGTCATCTCCGGGACCGGCGCGCTCACCAAGACCGGGGCCGGCGGGCTGGTGCTTTCGAGCGCCAACAGCTACGCCGGTGGGACGACGGTTTCGGCAGGATTCATCACCGCGGCGACGACAGGCGCGCTGGGCAGCGGACCGGTGAATGTCAAGGCCGGTGACCTCCGCTTCATCAATGATGCAAGCGCCGAGAGCCTCGACATCGTCATGGAAACAAAC
>NZ_RZQA01000777.1:0-3079 GCF_004022915.1 Mesorhizobium sp. M7A.F.Ca.US.006.04.2.1 | reverse complement strand
GCCGAGACGTTGCAACGCCGCAGTGAACCAACGGCCCTCTGGCCGCAGGTACGCTCGATCGTCGTGCTGGCGATGAACTACGGCCCCGACCATGATCTTCGCGAAGTGCTGGCCAAGCGCGACCGCGGCGCGATCTCGGTCTATGCGCAAAACCGCGACTATCACGATGTGATGAAAGGCCGGCTGAAGGAGATCGCCGGCAAGCTCGTTGCCCGCGCCGGCGGTGACGTGAAGGTGTTCGTCGACACCGCACCTGTCATGGAAAAGCCGCTGGCCGAAGCCGCCGGGCTTGGCTGGCAAGGCAAACACACCAATCTGGTCAGCCGCGAGCACGGCTCCTGGCTGTTCCTCGGCACCATCTTCACCACCGCCGAACTCGTGCCCGACCGCGCCGAAATCGACCATTGCGGCTCCTGCCGCGCCTGCCTCGACGCGTGCCCGACCGATGCTTTTCCGGCGCCCTACCGGCTCGATGCGCGGCGCTGCATTTCCTATCTCACCATCGAGAACAAGGGGCCGATCCCGCACGAATTCCGCGAAAAGATCGGCAACCGCATCTATGGCTGCGATGACTGTTTAGCCGCCTGCCCGTGGAACAAATTCGCCCGGGCGGCTTCGGAAGCAAAACTCGCCGCGCGCGATGATCTGCGCGAACCACCGCTCGCCGACCTTTTGGGTCTCGATGACGCGGCCTTCCGCGCTTTCTTCTCCGGTTCGCCGATAAAACGCATCGGCCGCGATCGGTTCATCCGCAACGTGCTGATCGCCGCCGGCAATTCCGGCGAAGCGTCGCTGTCCGGCGCGGTGCTTGCGCTGCTCGGCGATCCGTCCCCGCTGGTGCGGGGCGCGGCAATTTGGGCGCTGGCGCGGCTGGTGCCCAACGCCGAATATTCAGAAAGGGCAGCCATCGGCCTGAAAACCGAGAGCGACGAAGCCGTGCGCGACGAATGGCGTCTGGCGCGGCCAACCAGGGCGAATGCATGAGCGAAAAGCAGATATTCATCTTCGGCGCCGGCTATTCGGGCAGGGCTTTTGCTCGGGCTAACAAAGGCGCCGCGACGATCTTCGGCACGACACGCTCGCCGGAAAAATTCGAGACGCTACGGCAGGCCGGCATCGCCCCGCTGTTGTTCGACGGTGCGCTGACGGATGAGATTGGCGATGCATTGCGGAAAACAACGCATCTGCTGATTTCGGTCGCCCCGGAGGAGGCCGGCGATCCCGTGCTGGGTGCGGCGCGAGAGGCAATCGCTCAAATGCCTTTGCTGGAATGGATCGGCTATCTCTCTACGGTCGGGGTTTACGGCAATTATGACGGCGCATGGGTCGATGAAACGGCTGAATGCCGGCCGGTGTCGAAGCGTTCGATGATGCGGGTGGCGGCAGAGCAGGACTGGCTGGAGCTGGGCCGCGAGATTCGCCGGCCGGTGGCGATCCTGCGACTCTCCGGCATTTACGGGCCGGGCCGCAATGCCCTGGTCAATCTGGAAAACGGCAGCGCAAGGCGGCTGGTCAAGCCCGACCAAGTGTTCAATCGCATTCATTGCGACGACATAGCAGGCTCCCTGTGGCAGCTCATCCAAGGCAATAAAGGCGGCATCTTCAACGTCACCGACGATCTGCCGGCGGCGCCGCAGGACGTCGTCGCCTATGCCGCATCATTGATGGGCATCGAACCGCCGCCCGAGATTCCTTTCGACGCCGCCCAACTTTCGCCCATGGCGCGGTCCTTCTATGGCGAGAACAAGCGCGTCGGCAACGCGGCGATCAAGGCGGCGGGCTATTCCCTGCGCTTTCCGGACTACCGCGCCGCCTTCGACCATATGTGGGCGAGCGACGACTGGCGCGACGGCGAGGCGCGCAGCCCGATGAAGCGCTAAAAGCAATTCCAGGAAAAGTGTGACACGGTTCTCCGTCCGGGATTGCGTCAAAACAGAGACAGAGCGGTTCACCGTTTCGGTGAACCGCTCTGTCGATCGAAGCGTTCCGCGTTGCATGCTATGATTCGGCCTGGTGGGGATCCGGTTTCATGAAAACACCGATACAGCCATCTCTCGGCAAAAAATTCAGGCTGGCGGCCGCTCTCGGCCTGTTCGTCCTTGCCGGTCTAGCCGTACGGCCGGCCGCGGCCGAGGAACGGGCAAAAGACCTGTTCGGCGCCAAGAAACTGCCAGCCGCGAGCGCGGCGCAATCGATCGGCTTCTATTCCAAGGGCTGTTTTGCCGGCGGCGTCGCCATTCCCATGGACGGTCCGACCTGGGAGGTGATGCGGCCGTCCCGCAACCGTCGCTGGGGCCATCCGGCTATGATCGCGGTGATCGAGAAATTGTCGCGCGACGCGGCAGCCGATGGTTGGCCGGGCCTGCTGATCGGCGACATTTCGCAGCCGCGCGGCGGCCCGATGCTGACCGGGCATGCCTCGCACCAGATCGGGCTCGACGCCGACATCTGGCTGACGCCGATGCCCAGCCGCCCGCTGTCGATGGCGCAGCGCGAATCGATGAGCGCCACCTTGATGGTCGATGAGAAGACCCATCTGGTGAAGGACGCGCTGTGGACGCCGGCGCACACAAGGCTTCTGAAGCGGGCGGCGAGCTACAGCCAGGTCGAGCGCATCCTGGTCAATCCGGGCATCAAGAAGAAACTCTGCGACACCGTCAGGGGCGACCGCGGCTGGCTGCGCAAGATCCGGCCGTTTTGGGGCCACGACTATCATTTTCACATGCGCATCGGCTGTCAGCCGGGATCCCCCGGCTGCAAGGCGCAGGAAGCGACGCCGGACGATGACGGTTGCGGCAAGCCATTGGCCTGGTGGTTCACGCAGGAGCCGTGGCGGCCCAACAAGAACCCGGATGCCCCCAAGGCACGCGACCTGATGACGATGGCGAACCTGCCGAGCGAATGCCGCGCCGTGCTCGACGCGCCGGGGCCGGTTTCCGCCGAGGCGGCGACCTATCACGGCGGCGGCGTGCCGGTCGCGGCTGCCGCACCCGAACCCGAAGCGCCGTCATTGTCCGCCACGCCGGCCGCCGCCGATCTTTTCCATGTGCTCCTCGCCGAGCGCGACGACGGCCAGCGC
>NZ_RZQA01000776.1:0-3081 GCF_004022915.1 Mesorhizobium sp. M7A.F.Ca.US.006.04.2.1 | reverse complement strand
GAAAAATATGGCGCGTGTCATTTCGGTCGAGGCCGAGCGTTTTCCCATCGCCGGAACCTTCACCATTTCGCGCGGTTCCAAGACCGAAGCCGAAGTGATCTCCTGCACGATCAGCGACGGCGGCCATTTCGGCCGCGGCGAATGCGTCCCCTACAAGCGCTATGGCGAGACGATTGAGGGCGTGCGCGAGGCGATCGACGCCATGCGCGGCCGGATCGCCGATGGCATCAGCCGCAGCGCCTTGCTCGATGCCATGCCGGCCGGAGCCGCCCGCAACGCCATAGACTGCGCCCTATGGGATCTGGAGGCGAAGCTCAGCGGAACATCGGTGGCGGTTGCGATAGGCGCTGTTCCCTTGCAGGCGCTCGAAACCGCCTACACGCTGTCGCTGGGCGAGCCGGAGGCGATGGCGGCGCAGGCCCGCGCCAATGCCGCGAGGCCGCTGCTCAAGGTCAAGATCGGCGGCGACAACGACATTGCCCGCATCCGCGCGGTCAGGCAGGCAGCGCCAGACAGCCGCATCATCCTCGACGCCAATGAGGGCTGGAGCGACGACAACATCGTTGCGAACCTCGCCTTTGCCGCCGAACAAAGCATCGCGCTGATCGAACAGCCGCTGCCGGCCGGTCATGACGAGATCCTGCGCCATATCGCGCATCCGGTGCCGATCTGCGCCGATGAAAGCGTGCACGAGGCTAAGAATCTCGAAGCGCTTGTCGGTCTCTACGATGCCGTCAACATCAAGCTCGACAAGTCGGGCGGGCTGACTGCGGCACTGGTGCTGCGCGATCGCGCCCGCGAACTCGGTTTCGGCGTGATGGTCGGCTGCATGGTCGGCACCTCATTGGCGATGGCGCCAGCGGTGCTGCTTGCCCAGCATGCCGATTTCGTCGACCTCGACGGTCCGCTGCTGCTTGCCCGCGACCGGGTACCGGGCCTTGTCTACCAGGGATCGCTGGTGTCACCGCCCGATACGGCGCTCTGGGGCTGAGCGCGCAGCAAGGCCGATCAGCGCCAGTCCGATCAACGCAATCGGGATCATGGCAAAGAAGCCGTCGACACCGAGACGGTCGTAGAGCGGGCCGGACGCCAGCGTCACCACCGCCATGAAGAAGCCGTTGGAGAAATAGGCGATGCCTTGCGCGGCACCTGTCCGCTCCTCGGAGATCGTTTCGCCGATCATCTTCTGCAGCCCGATCAGCCCCAGCGCCACCGAGACCGAGTGCAGCGACTGGACAGCGAAGAAGCCGGGAATGCCGAGGCCGAGCGGCCAGACCAGCGGAAAGGCGATCCAGCGCACGATGGAGCCGATTCCGGCCATCACCATGACCGACACGACGGAGAACCGGTCGAAAAAGCGGGTGAACATCATGAACATGCAGACTTCCGACACCACGCCCCAAGCCCATAAGAGACCGACTACCGAATCACCGAGGCCGATCGACTTCCAGTAGATGGAGACGAAACCGTAGAGGAATGCGTGGCTGGCGGTGATGACGCCGACGCCCATGGAGAAATACAGGAAATACGGGTTGAGAAGCTTCGGCGCTGAATGCTGGATGTCGGTGGCCGACAGCGGCGAGGCGCGCCGCGGACGGCCAAGGCGCGGCGCCAGCAGGCCAGCGGCAAGGGCGGCGGCAAACGCCACCAGAATGATAACCGGAACGGCTTGTGAACCGGTTACCGACAGAATGAAGCCGCCGGCGATATTGGCGAACAAATAGGAAATCGAGCCCCATTTACGCATGCTTGTGTAGTTCGAACCGAAGCGGCGGACACCAGAAAGAGCCAGCGAATCGGCGATCGGCGAATGCGGCGTCCAGACGATGGTCAGCGCCAGCGAGACCGCCAGCACCATCGCATAGGTGGGTGTCAGGAAATAACCTGCCGACAAAAGCAGCGACGCAGCCATCAGCGCGACATAGACGTCGGCGCGGTCCCTGGCACGGTCGGCCAGCGCGGTCAGCAGCGGCGTCGTCACCACGCGCAGGAACATCGGCGCCGCCAGAATGACCGCGATCTGCTCGGCATGAAAACCCTTGGCCTGCAACCACAGCGGAAAATACGGCAAGTGCGTTCCGAGCGGCACGAAAAGCGTCGCGAAGATGAGGCTCATGCGCAGTTCGAAATGGCGCGGCTTGACGAGTTGTTCGGGCGAGAGCTGCGGCAGGGACATGAATCGATCCAATCGCGCTGTATTCGACCGGAGGGCAACGCGTATCGATCCCTTAACATGGACGAAAACCGGACGAAACCGGTTGGACTAATTGATTGATTCCGAAGCCCGAAAGGACTTCGGACTAGGCCGCCTGCCCTACCCGGTCCTCGATGAGCAGCGGGATAAAGGGCTCGTCCGGCGCCTCGGGCAGCACCTGCGCCCAGGTCAGGATTTCCATGCGGCCGTCAAAATGCTCGACCACAGCCGTACAACTTTCCACCCAGTCGCCGGTGTTGATGTACTGGACATCGCCAAAATTTTCGATGACGGCATGATGGATGTGGCCGCAGATGACGCCATCGACATGCGAACGGCGCGCCTCGTCGGCAAGCATGGTCTGGAACGAGCCGATGAAGTTCACCGCCTTCTTGACGTTGTGCTTGGCCCAGGACGAAAACGACCAATAAGGCAGGCCGAGCAGTTGGCGCAGCCGCGTCACCACGCGGTTGACCAGCATGGCCGCGTCATAGGCGTGGTCACCGAGATAGGCGAGCCAGCGCGCATTGTGGACCACGGTGTCGAACTGGTCGCCATGGATGACGAGCAGCCGCTTGCCGTCGGCGGTCTCGTGGATGGCGCGATCGGCAACGACGATGCCGCCGAAATGCACGCCCTGGAACTGGCGGGCGAACTCGTCATGGTTGCCGGCGATGTAGGTGATGGTGGCGCCCTTGCGCGCCTTGCGCAGCAGTTTCTGCACGACGTCGTTGTGGCTTTGCGGCCAATGCCAGCTCCGCCGCAGCCGCCAGCCATCAACGATGTCACCCGCCAGATAGATGATATCGGCATCGTGATATCGAAGGAAATCGATCAGGAACTCGGCCTTGGCCGCCTTCGAGCCCAGATGGACGTCGGAAATGAAC
>NZ_RZQA01000775.1:0-3090 GCF_004022915.1 Mesorhizobium sp. M7A.F.Ca.US.006.04.2.1 | reverse complement strand
ACCTTGGAGTCATCGGCGAAGTCGACATAGGTAAACTTGCCGACGCCATCGACCTTGAGCACGGCGAGATCGGTGCGCGGGTCGGTGCCGATCAGCTTGGCGTCGAGTTCCTTGCCGTCATTCATCACCACGGTGAAGGCCGAGCCTTCCGAAACGACGTGGTTGTTGGTGACGAGATAGCCGTCATCCGAGATGAAGAAGCCGGACCCTTGTGCAACCGGCCGCGGCTGGTCGTTGTTGCGGTCGCGATGGCTGAAGCGCCTGTTGCCGCCACCCTGGCCGTCCTGATCACCAAAGCCGCGGAATTCCTTGAAGAAGCGGCGCAGTTGCGGATTGTTGGGCAGGTTGTTCATGCCATCCTGATCGTCGGACGGGTCGGAGCCGTCATCGGCGGCCGGGCTGATCTTGGCCTTGACCTTGACGCTGACAACAGCGGGAGAAACCCGCTCGACGACATCGGCGAAGCCCGGTACCTGCGGCGCCTCGACGCGCACGGCATCGGCCAGAACAGGGCTGGTTCCGCTGGTCAGCGCACCGACGCCGATCGCACCGGCCACGGCGACAGACGCGACGGCAGCCATGAGACGCTTGCGGGTGACGGAATATGAACGGGGGGCAATATTCATGGATCTCGTATCCTCTTTCCAAATGGACGCTGCTGATGGGCATCCTCAAGCAAGAGAATTAGAGTGGCGCACATTACAGCGCCATTTCCGACACATGAAACTTTGGTAATGTTTTGGGGTCGGGAGACGCACAAACCCGTTGGCCGCGATGCCCTATGCGCTATCTTGTACACAACTCAGCACAAGGCTTTATAAATGACAGCAAGCACGCCTGGCGGATCGTATTCGTGAAATGGGCCGAGGCCTTGGTGATATGGCGACGGGCCGGCCAGGCCGGGTAACAGGCACATATGAGACGTTCATCGGCCGCCTGCCGTACATCATTGCTTATGAGTTGCGCCCGATTGCTGGCCGTCAGTGCGTCGTTATCCTGCGCGTCATTCACACGTCGCGGGACTGGCCCTCGGAGGAATGGCCGAGCTAATTGCCTAGTATCTTGTCCAGCGCCGCCTGTTCCTCAGTGGTCAGCGCATTGGTTGCCGTCGAGCGACGCGACCGCGCGGTCAGCACGATGAAAACGCCTCCCACCAGCAACAGCAGGACAGGCGTGCCCCACAGCAATGCATTGCGCAGGTCGAAACGCGGCTTGAGCAGCACGAACTCGCCATAGCGCGAAACCACGTAGTCCATGACCTGCTGGTCAGTGTCGCCGGCGACGAGGCGCTGACGCACGAGGACGCGCAGGTCGCGGGCAAGGTCGGCATCGGATTCGTCGATCGACTGGTTCTGGCAGACCATGCAGCGCAAGCCTTCCGAAAGCGCCCGAGCCCGCGCCTCAAGTGCAGGATCAGGCAGCATCTCGTCAGGCTTCACCGCCAAGGCCGTGCCGGCAAAAAACAGCGCCAGCAGCAGGATAATGGAGGTCAGCGAAAGCCGTGCGTTCATGGCAGGGTCGCGGATGGCACCACGCTCGCCTGCTTGCGCCGTCGCGACGGCGCGCCGACGCGCAGGCGCCGGTCCATCAGCGACATCGCCGCGCCCGCCATCATCATCAGGCCACCGCCCCAGATCAACGTCACCAGCGGCTTCCACCACAAACGCACGACGACCGAACCGTCTTTGCCCTCGTCGCCGATCGAGATGTAGAGCTGCGAGAAACCGATCGTCCTGATGCCGGATTCCGTCGTCGTCATCTGCCGCACCGGATAAAACCGCTTGGCGGAGCTGATTTCGCCAACAGGGCTGCCGCTGACGCCGATCAGCTCGAAGCGGCCGCGATCCTCGCTGTAATTCGGTCCCTGGGCCGGATAAAGCCCGACGAAACGCAGCGTATGGCCGGACAGTTCGACGGTCTCGCCGGCATGCATCGACAGGATCTTCTCGGTGCCGAAGCAAAGTGTGCCGACGATGCCGAGCGTGGTCAGGCCGAGGCCGAGGTGAGCGAAGGCTGTGCCGAAGACCGAGCGCGGCAAGCCGAGCAAGCGCCGGACCATGATCCCCGTTGCGACGGTCCGAAAGCCGGATTTGACGGCGAGATCGGTGAGCGCGCCAAGGATCAGCCAGACGGCAAGGCCTACGCCCAGGGCTGCGAACACCGAGGCTCCGTCGATGAACAGAGCGGTGACCAGCGTCGCCAGCAGCGCCGCTGCAAAGGCCACCATCAGGCGCTGCGCGACGGCGAAAACATCGCCGCGCTTCCAGGCCAGCAACGGCCCGAACGGAACCACGAGCAGCAGCGGCACCATCAGCGGCCCGAAGGTGAGATTGAAGAACGGCGCGCCGACCGAGATCTTGTCGGCTGAAAAGGCTTCGACAGCGAGCGGATAGAGTGTGCCGACAAGCACGGTCGCCGTCGCCGTGGTCAGGAACAGATTGTTGAGGACGAGTGCCCCTTCTCGGGAAATCGGGTGGAACAGGCCGCCGGTCGTCAACCGGGAAGCGCGCAGCGCAAACAGCGCCAGCGAGCCGCCGATAAACAGCGTCAGGATGCACAGGATAAACACGCCCCGGGTCGGATCGGTGGCAAAGGCGTGCACCGAGGTCAGCACGCCCGAACGCACGAGGAAGGTGCCGAGCAGCGACAGCGAAAAGGTCAGGATGGCGAGCAGCAGCGTCCAGATCTTCAGCGCCGAGCGCTTTTCCATGACAATGGCCGAATGGAGCAGCGCGGTGCCCGCCAGCCACGGCATGAAAGACGCGTTCTCGACTGGATCCCAGAACCAGAAACCGCCCCAGCCAAGTTCATAGTAGGCCCAGTACGATCCCATGGCGATGCCGCCGGTCAGGAACATCCAGGCGACCAGCGTCCACGGCCGCACCCAGCGCGCCCAGGACGCGTCGATGCGGCCTTCGATGAGAGCGGCGACCGAGAAGGAAAAACAGATCGAGAAGCCGACATAGCCGAGATAGAGGAACGGCGGGGGGGTGGCGAGGCCGAGATCCTGCAGGATCGGGTTGAGATCGCGGCCTTCGATCGGCGCCGGATTGAGCCGGATGAACGGATTGGACGTGGCCAGAACAAACA
>NZ_RZQA01000774.1:0-3097 GCF_004022915.1 Mesorhizobium sp. M7A.F.Ca.US.006.04.2.1 | reverse complement strand
GCCGTCATCCAGGCAGACGATGCGCAACGGACGGGCTTCAGCCGTGGAGGACCTCATGCCGGCGAACGGCAGCGAAAAAAGCCCGAGCGCCTGGCGCCGGGTCATTCGGCTGCGCAAATGATCGGGCGCGGCTCTCGACTGGGGCTCTTGGTCTCTCTGCAATGCGGCCGGCCCTGCTTTTCGGGGGTTGGTCTCCAGCGACCACTGCCCGGTGACTATGAAACATGAGTTTACTAGTCAACATTTAAGATGCCTGCCCAGTCAACTTTCACGCAACCGCATGCCAAGCGCAGACGCCCACTGGCCGCAAGGCGATTCGCCCGTACAACAACCCTGTGCGACGTCACCGTCCGAATCACGGTTTGCGAAGCCCAATCCGCGCCCCGCATCATTTTTCCTCCACGAATGCATTCCATGATAGAGGGAGCTACGGTCGCCTTTGGGCAGCCGTTTCCCGGATTGCCTGAGAGACCAAAGACGGCCAAGAACCAAAAGCCGGCAGCAAGCCGCCACCTGAAGACGTCAAGGACCGGTCGAACGCATCAAGGCAGCGTGATCGGGTTGCACTCGGCAAGGCTTGATGATTTGTTGCCGCTATACGGAGAACGAATGATGCGAGAGCCTGCCGGTCAAGACGAATACGGGTCGACGAACCCTTTCGATCCGGACGACCTGCCAACCTTGAACGCAATCGGCCCGAGCATGGGAAGCGGCAACGATTTCGAGAGATATGCCGTTGCCGTGATCATCGTGTTCGGTGCGCTGATCATCGGCGGGCTGATGGCCGCATCGATGGTCTTCGGGCACCGCAACGGCTTCCTCTTCGCGCTTGGCGGCGCCACATCCGCCTGGATCTCCGGAAATGCGCTGCTGCTCGACCGGCCGCGCATCTATGCGCTGTTCGTCGGCATTGCCGCCTTGATGCTGGTTGCGTCCACCCTCACGCTGGTCTTGTGACGGTCAAGTCGGTGTGAGCCGATCCACTTGAGCAGCGGGCGATCAACCCGAATCGCCACGCTGCTCCAAGCTTTTCCTCCGAGCTGTCAGTATCCGAGCGCCTCGCCAGAGGCCGCGCGGCTGTCGATGGCGCCGTTGTAGCGCGCGCCGCCGCCTTTCTCGATTTCCGCCAGGCTCTTGCCGCCGACCAGGATGCCGGCGGCCTGACCCCAGGTCTGGTCGGCGAGATCGAGGTGATATCCCATGCCGGCCAGCAGCTTTTCTGTGTCCGGCGACAGGCCGAACGGCTCGACATACACCTTGTCGGGCAGCCATTGATGGTGGATGCGCGGCGCGTCGATCGCCTCCTGGATGTTCATGCCGTGGTCGATGACATTGACGATCGCTTCCAGCGTGATGGTGATGATGCGGGAGCCGCCGGGGCTGCCGATGACCATGAACGGCTTGCCGTCCTTGGCGACCACGGTCGGGCTCATCGACGACAGCGGCGTCTTCTTCGGCTGGATGGCGTTGGCCTCCCCCTGGACCAGGCCATAGAGGTTGGGCACGCCGGGTTTCTGGGTGAAATCGTCCATTTCGTTGTTGAGCAGGATGCCGGTGCCGTCGGCGACGACGCCGGCTCCAAAGGAACCGTTCAACGTGTAGGTGACCGCTACCGCATTGCCTGCATCGTCGATGATCGAATAATGCGTCGTCTCCTTGCTCTCGCCAAAGCCCTTCGGCATCAAATCCTGCGACACGCCCGCCCGGAACGGGTCGATCTTGTCGCGGATATCCTTGGCATAGGCCTTATCAAGCAGTTTCGAGACCGGGTTGTCGACGAAATCAGGATCGCCAAGCGCTGAATTGCGGTCGACATAGGCGTAGCGCATCGCCTCGACCATGACGTGGACCGTCTCGGCGGAACCTGCGCCGAGATAGGACAGCGGATAGCCCTCCAGGACGTTGAGGATTTCGCAGATGATGATGCCGCCGGAGCTGGGCGGCGGCGAGGAGGTGATCTCGTAGCCGCGATAGGTACAGGTCACGGGCTTGAGCTCACGCACCGCATACTGCTCGAAATCCGGCTTGGCGAGAATGCCGCCCTTGGCGCCGCTCGCCTTGATGATGGCGTCAGCGATGGCGCCTTTATAGAAGGCATCCGTACCCTTTTCGGAAATGGCGGCGAGCGAGGCGGCGAGGTCGGGCTGAACCAGCCGCTCGCCGATGCCATAGGGCTTGCCGTCGGGTTTCAGGAATATGGCGGCGGCCGCGGGGTCCTTCGCCAGCCTGTCGGCACTGCCGGCAAACGAGGCAGCGTCGCCCTGATTGAGGATGAACCCGTCCTTGGCGTAGCCGATTGCCGGCGCCATCAGATCCTGGCGGGACAATTTGCCGTATTTTTCACGGGCCATCTCGAAGCCAGCCACAGAGCCCGGTACGCCGACGGCGAGATAGCCGTCGAGGCTGGCGCCCTTCGCCGGGTTGCCGTCCTTGTCGAGATACATGGTTTTTGTCGCCGCCAGCGGCGCCCGCTCGCGGAAATCGAGAAAGGTCGATTTGCCGTCCTTGAAGCGGATGGTCATGAAGCCGCCGCCGCCGATATTGCCGGCATTGGGGTAGACGACGGCGAGCGCATAGCCGACGGCAACCGCCGCGTCGACAGCATTGCCGCCCTTCTTCAACACCTCGATGCCGACTTCGGACGCCAGATGCTGGGCCGTCACCACCATGCCGTGCTCGCCCTTGGCCGGCGCCGGCGAGGCGGCGAAGACACTCGTCAACGGCGCCAGGACAAAGGTGATGGAAAGACTGGCGGCGATCAGTGTCCGACGGTTGAGAGGCATGGCGGTTCTCCGGGCGGGGGGATGCCTAGAAGACCGTGTTGGACGGATCGAGTCCACTAACAATTAAGGGAGCACGAGAAAGAGCCCCCTCACCCGGATTGCCAACCGAATTGCGAAGGGCAATTCGGGGCAATCCGACCTCTCCCCGAGGGGAGAGGAGGTGTCAGCGCTGACGCCAGTCTCTTCTCCCTGCGGGGGTGAGGCGTGGTCCGCGCAGCGGGCGAAAAGCCAACTGCTTGGCTTTTCGAACAACGAACGCCCGGAGGGCGGTGGCCGCAAAGCGGCCGGATGAGGGGGCCGGCTCGGCCTCAGAC
>NZ_RZQA01000773.1:0-3098 GCF_004022915.1 Mesorhizobium sp. M7A.F.Ca.US.006.04.2.1 | reverse complement strand
TCGGCGCACAGCCTGGTCAGCATCTTGGCCACCGTCGGCTGCGCGACGCCGAGCCGTGCGGCGATGTCGACCTGACGCGCCTCGTTGCCGTCTTCGATCAGGTCGGCGATCAGTTCGACATAATCCTCGACCAACGCACTGCGGCGCGCTTCGCGCTGCTGCCGGAAGCCCTCCGAATGAATTTCGGCGTCGAGCAGCGGCTCGCGCGGAACTGGTCTGTTCTTCAGCACCAATACGCGCTCCTCCCAAGACTATTTGCCATCCATGCTTTCATAGCACGGGCTCTGATTCTTCAGGCCGTTTATTTGCATTCCGCCACAGGTGCAACCGGGGCTTCCGATTGCCGTTTCACCCGATGACCGCCAGCCGGATAAAAAGCAACGACAATGAAATATAGCATATTGCATAATGTTGAGCCATGGCATAGCTTAAGGCAACATCGTCCAGTCTCGCGGAAAGCCCTCCTTCATGTCTGAAGCCGAAGCCACAGCCTCCCGTTCCTCATGGCGGTTCGCCAGGCCCGACGAGGACGAGCAGCCCAGCCTGCGCGAAGTCAATTCCTCTATCGCCGTGCCGAACTCGGGCGTCTGGTTCCGTCGCCTGTTCGCCTTCATGGGTCCCGGCTACATGGTCTCGGTCGGCTATATGGACCCCGGCAACTGGGCGACCGACCTCGCCGGCGGCGCCCAGTTCGGTTACACGCTGCTGTTCATCATCATGCTGTCCAACCTGATGGCGATCCTTTTGCAGGCGCTGGCGGCACGGCTCGGCATCGCCACCGGCCGCGACCTCGCCCAGGCCTGCCGGGCCTATTATCCCCGGCCGGTGAACTTCGTGCTGTGGATCGCCTGCGAGCTGGCCATCATCGCCTGCGACCTGGCCGAAGTCATCGGCACCGCGATCGCATTGCAGCTTCTGTTCGGCATTCCGCTGATCGGCGGCGCCATGCTGACGGCGCTCGACGCCTTCCTCGTGCTGCTCCTGATGAACAAGGGGTTTCGCTATCTCGAAGCCTTCGTCATCGCGCTTTTGATCATCATCTTCAGCTGCTTCGCCATCCAGATCTTCGTCGCCGCCCCGCCGGCCGGTTCGATCCTGCATGCCATGTTCGTGCCGTCGTCGGAAATCGTCACCAATCCGGCGATGCTCTACATCGCCATCGGCATCATCGGCGCCACCGTCATGCCGCATAATCTCTATCTGCACTCCTCGATCGTGCAGACCCGCGCCTATGAACGCACCGACAAGGGCAAGCGCGACGCCATCAAATGGGCAACGACGGACTCGACCATCGCCCTGATGCTGGCTTTGTTCGTCAACGCCTCGATCCTGATCGTGTCCGCGGTCGCCTTTCACAACACCGGCCACCAGGACGTCGCAGAGATCGGCCAGGCCTTCGAGCTGCTGTCGCCGCTGCTCGGCCTCGGCATCGCCTCGATCCTGTTCGCGGTGGCGCTGCTGGCTTCCGGCCTGAACTCGACGGTGACGGCCACGCTCGCCGGCCAGATTGTTATGGAAGGCTTCCTGCGCCTGCGCATCCCCAACTGGGCACGCCGGCTGCTGACGCGCGGCCTCGCCATTATCCCGGTGGTGGTCGTCACCGCGCTCTATGGCGAAAAGGGCACCGGCCAGTTGCTGGTGTTCAGCCAGGTCATCCTGTCGATGCAACTGCCCTTCGCGGTCGTCCCGCTGGTGCAGTTCGTCTCCGACAAGAAGAAGATGGGCAATCTCGCCATTCCGCGCGGCGTCGCAGCCCTTGCCTGGGTGGTCGCCGCGATCATCCTGGTGCTCAACTTCAAGCTGCTCTACGACACCATGTTCGGGGTCGGCTGAGTTCCGCTTCGCCTGGAAACCGGCTGCCCTCTGCGCAGGGGGCAGCCTCGCGACAAATCGGCAATCCGCGCTATGTTTTCCGGCATCATGACCCGGATCGAAGACATCAGGAAATTCTACGCGCGGCTGCTGGCCGCCAATGCCGGCTCGCCCGACCCACGTCTGGAAGCGGCTTTCGCCGACGTGCCGCGCGAAGCGTTTCTCGGTCCCGGGCCGTGGACGGTCGTCGCCGGCAACGGCAAGATCAGAACACCAAGCGCCGATCCGGCTCATATCTATCAGAACGTGCTGGTGGCGCTCGACGACGACAAGGGCATCAACAATGGCGAGCCATTCCTGCACGCCATGTGGATTGGAAAGCTTGAACCGAAACCCGGTGAGGCGGTTTGCCATATCGGCGCCGGCACCGGCTACTACACCGCCGTGCTGGCCCGGCTGGTTTCGCCAGGCGGCATCGTCACCGCTTTCGAACTCGACGAGAAGCTGGCCGATCTGGCGCGTCAAAATCTCGAAGCCTATGGCAATGCGACGGTGGTACATGGCGATGCCGTGACGACGCCCCTGCCGCCATCCGACATCATCTATGTCAATGCCGGGGTCGCAGCGCCCCCGGCCGGATGGCTGAAGGCGCTGCGGCCAGGCGGCCGCATGATCTTTCCCTGGCGGCCGGCCGAGCGCGTCCCGCTGGCGGTGATGGTGACACGCACGCAAAAAGGCTTCGCCTGCGATCCGTTCATGCGGTCGTGGTTCATTCCCTGTGTCGGCGCCTCGGTCGCGGACCCCGCGGCGATGATCCCCACCGGCGAGCAGGCCGCGCGCAGCCGCTCGATCTGGCTGGCGCAGGACAGGGCGCCGGACGACACCGCCACCGCCATATCAGGCGATGTCTGGTTCTCGTCGGAAAATCTCCACACCGAGCCTCGCAAGCAACGGTGATTTTCCAAAATTTCGTCCTGTCCTGTCGGACCGGTGGCTCGTCGCCCGTCCTTGGGCTGAAGTCCGCCACGACGGCGTGGACCGAAGAACGGGAGCATTGGAATGAGAAAGATTATCTCTGCGACATTCGTCAGCCTCGACGGCGTCATGCAGGCGCCCGGCGGCCCGCAAGAGGATCCGGTCGGCGGCTTCAAGTTCGGCGGCTGGACCTTCCATTACTTCGACGAGGCGGGGGGCGCGGCGATGGATGAACTGTTCTCCAAGCCTTTCGCCCTGCTTCTCGGCCGCAGGACCTACGATATCTTCGCCGCCTACTGGCCATATCAGAA
>NZ_RZQA01000772.1:0-3103 GCF_004022915.1 Mesorhizobium sp. M7A.F.Ca.US.006.04.2.1 | reverse complement strand
GATATATCGCGAACTGAACCGTGTGCGCACGCAATTGCGGTCGCCGTGGTCGACATTGGGCAACGCGCTCATTTCCGCAAAGCAGAATGCTGAATACCGGCGCGGACTCGGCAAGCGGATCGAGGCCGCCCGCGAGACTTACACGGCGTCGCCGATCTCGCAGATTGCCGACAGCTTCATGCTTGTCCGGATCATCGGCAATGATCTGGAACCGCGACACCGCAAGGGCCAGTCATTCGACAACGTGCTGTTCATTCTGGACAACGAACCGGTCTTCGACGCCTGCGAAAAATTCTGGATCGTCAATCGAATAGTCGACACCGACGAGGAAGCCCGGATCATCGGCCTGCTCGAAAGCCGCCGCCAGAATTTTCATACAATCCCCTTCGAACTCGATCAGTACCGGAAGATATCCTGGGACGTCGACCAGCTTGTTGCCAGCGACCTCCGATTCTCAGAGAAGGGCCGGGCGAGCGGACAGTCCGCGCGTTACGAAACGCACATCCGCCGCAGCAAGAACCTCTATGTGATGAACAACAATGGGGCTCGCAACGCCGCGCTCGCGATTGCCCGCGACAGGGCAAAATGGCTGATGCCCTGGGACGGGAACTGCTACCTGACAGACTCTGCGTTCCAGCGGATACGGTCCGCGATCGAGAAAAACCCGCACCTTCCCTACGCTGTGGTGCCCATGGCGCGCATTGTCGACAATGCGCTTCTGCTGGACCAGAGCTTCCAGCCGCCGGCCGAGGAAGAGCCGCAGATCATGTTTCGAGCCGATACCACGCAACTGTTCGACGAAAACTATGGTTACGGAAGGCGGCCAAAAATCGAGATGCTGTGGCGGTTGGCAGTTCCCGGCCCCTGGGACCGCTACCGCGACGACGCCTGGGATTTTCCACGCCCGGTCCGGGCAGCGGATGCCGGGCTGCTCCAGAAAGCGGGCTGGGTGGCGCGCCTGGATTCAGGGCGTTCGCATCTGGAGATCGGCAAGGCCGGCTTCGTCGCGCGTCTGGTCAGCCGCGATCAGGCGATCGTCGATATGGTCGATCAATGTGACGCCAAGGCAGTCGCCGCTCGGCTCGATGCCTCCCGCCTGGCCTTTTATGACGAAGACGCCCTGGCCCACGCGGTGAAGGACGGGCTCATCCTGCACCATCTCGAAACCGCGGCCGGACAGGCACTCGCCCGCGGTCCGTTCAGCGTGCTCGACAAGACTGGCCTAGCCCCCAGCGGGGATCCCCAGGACTATTTTCACCCCGCGCCTTACTGGTGGCCCGACCCCGACAGACCCGACGGCCTGCCCTATATCCGGCGCGATGGCGAACGCGTGCCCGGCACGGCATTGTATGCAGCAGGAAGCGAAACCTACGATCGCACACGCTTGCAGCGCGTCTTCGACGACACAACCGTGCTTGCGCTCGCCGCAACCGTGCTTGATGGGCATCATTATGCCGTCCACGCCGCCAGGCTCATTCGCGCATGGTTTATCGATCCCAGGACAAGAATGAACCCGCATTTGCGCTATGCGCAGGTGCGGTCGGGCCACGACAACAATGAAGGGTCCGGCCACGGCATCATCGAGCTGAAGGATTTCTATTTCTTCCTGGATGCCGTACGCCTGCTCGAGCGAACAGGAGTACTGGGCGACGAGGATCGCGAGGCGTTCAGAGCCTGGCTCGGTTCCTACTGCGAATGGCTGGACACCGCGCCGGCAGCCGCGACGGCCTTCTGCAGCAGCAGCAACCAAGGAACATATTACGATTTGCAGCGGGCATCGATCGCCACGTTTCTTGGCGACAGCGCCACCCTGGCCAAGATCAGCCTCTATGCTCGGGAGAGACTAGCAACCCAGATCGCAGCCGATGGCTCCTTGCCCAGGGAACTGTCCCGCACGCGCCCCAGGCACTACGCCATGTTTACCTTGCAAGGCTGGACGTCGCTGGCCCGTGTCCTGTCTTCGGTCGGTGACAATCTCTGGCAACACAAGACAGCCGAGGGACTGGGACTGGTCCAGGCGCTGCACTGGCTTGTTGCGCACGAGAACAAGCCACACACCATGTCGGCCGAAACTGTCGATCCGGATCGGCTTGGGCCGCTGCTTCTCGACCTGACGCACCATGATCCCGCAGGAATGCCACCTGCCGATCTGGGAAGGGCGACCAAGCCCATTTTTCATCCAGACGAGGCAATCGCGCCTTTTTGGCTGTGGCGGAGACATTAGCGACGCCCGGCATTCCTGGCCTGTTACGTCGATGATGAGAACCACTTTCCGCGCTTCAAACACCCGCGACGGTGCAAAGGCTCTTCATCCTGGTCACCGCCAGTTCCGGATCGGCCAGCAATCCGGCCTGGTCGGCAAGGCGGAACACGTCGGCATAGTGACGGATGCCGCGCGCCGACTGCATACCGCCGACCATCGCAAAATGATCCTGATGGCCGTTCAGCCAGGCCATGAGGACGATGCCGGCTTTGTAATACTCGGTCGGCGCCTCGAAGATCTTTCGCGACAGCGGCACGGTCGGCGCCATCAACGCGTCAAAGCCGGCGCGGTCGCCTTCCGCCAGTTTCGCCAGCGCCGCGTTGGCAACCGGCGCAATCGCGTCGAAAATACCCAGCAATGCGTGCGAGTGCCTTTTCTCGTCGCCGGCGATCAGTTCGGGATAATTGAAATCGTCGCCGGTGAACATGACGACGCCGTCCGGCAGACGGTTCCTCAGCGCGACCTCCTTGCCGGCATCGAGCAGTGAGATTTTTATCCCCTCCACGTTGCCAACGTGGCATTCGATGATGGCAACGACTGTATCGAGAGCGACCTCGAAATTCTCGCTGCCCCAATAGCCCCTGAGCGCCGGATCGAACATGTCGCCCAGCCAGTGCAGGATGACCTTGCCGGAGGACTGTGACAGGATGCGGTCGTAGACCCTGACATAGTCGTCCGGCCCTTTGGCAACTGCCGCCAACGCCCGGCTGGCCATCATGATCGCCTTGCCGCCGAGCCCTTCGATTAAAGCGAACTGCTCTTCATAGGCCTTGATGACGTCATCGATTGTTTTGGCGGCGGCGGGCGCCGGCACCGACCATCTGGCGCCCGAGGCGAGAT
>NZ_RZQA01000771.1:0-3109 GCF_004022915.1 Mesorhizobium sp. M7A.F.Ca.US.006.04.2.1 | reverse complement strand
AGCCTGGACATCATGTTGAAGTTCAGGCGCTTGTCGGCAATGGCGACGATGTAGATGAACAGCACCCCGGCAGTCGCGCCAAGAATGTCGGCATTGTCGCCATGCGCCGGCGCCAGATAACGATATGCCGCGTAGGAAACCGCCGATGTGACCAGCAAAGCCACCAGCAGCGACATCACGCCATGGCCAAGTGTACGGGCCTCGAGCGGCAGCGCCGGCATCGAGTTCGGCCGGATGATCGACATGATCAGGATATAGGACATATAGAGGCCGGTGAGCACGAGGCCCGGGATCAACGCGCCCGCGTACATATCGCCGACCGAGCGGCCGAGCTGGTCGGCAAGCACGATCAGCACCAGCGACGGCGGGATGATCTGGGCAAGCGTGCCGGAGGCGGCAATGACACCGGATGCGAGCCGGCGGTCATAGCCATAGCGCAGCATGATCGGCAGCGAGATCAGGCCCATGGCGATGACGGAAGCCGCCACCACGCCGGTGGTCGCCGCCAAAAGCGCGCCGACGAAGATCACCGCATAGGCGAGGCCGCCGCGGATTGGCCCGAACAGTTGGCCGATCGTGTCGAGCAGGTCTTCGGCCATGCCCGATCGCTCGAGCACGATGCCCATGAAGGTGAAGAACGGGATGGCCAGCAGCGTGTCGTTCGACATCACCCGGCTGCCGTAGAAATTATCCGGCAATGCGTGCAGGAGCGGCCAGGCGAGGTTGATCGATCCTCCGGAATAGGGAGACAGCAGCACACCGATGAAGAAGAACATCAAGCCGTTGGCGGCCAAGGAAAAAGCGACGGGGTAGCCGATCAGCAGGAAGATGATCAGCGAAGCGAACATGATCGGCGCCATGTTCTGCGCGATGAACTCCATCACGAACGCACCTCGTCGGCCAGCGCCTTGGCTTCGAGTTCGGCCTGCTCATGCACCGATATGAAGGGATTGGGGTCGTCCATGTCTCCGCGCATGATGGCGATCTTCTTGATGATCTCGGAGATGCCCTGCAGCGCCAGCAGGAAAAACCCGACGAGCAGGATGGCCTTGGCGGGCCAGATGATCAGGCCGCCGGAATTGTTGGACATCTCGCCGCTGCGAAACGACAGCGACACATAAGGAACGAAATAGATCACCATCAGCGTCACGAACGGCATCAGAAAAAAGACATGCCCGAAAAGGTCGATCCAGTGCTGCACGCGGCGTGGAAACAGGCCGTAGACGACGTCGATGCGGATATGTTCGTTCTGCTTCAGCGTATAGGCGGCGGCCAGCATGAAGGCGGCGCCGAACAGATACCATTGCAGCTCGAGCCAAGCGTTCGACGATATGTCGAACACCTTGCGGATAATGGCGTTGGCGGCGCTCACCAGGATCGCCAGCAGGATCAGCCACGATATCCATTTGCCGATGAACTCGTTGGCGCGATCAATAGTCCTGGATAGAGCGAGAAGCCCTGCCATGCATTCCTCCCTTGTACCGGAGGCGTGCCGGCTTCCCCCTTTTTGTCCGTCACGCCACGTGGTCCAACGGTATGCCGCGCGTGGACTGACGGGTCAACAAGGATAGAGGCAGCGAATATCATCGCATGGCAGACAGTGCCCAATACCGGCGATCTGCCCTCGCGTCATGCAACCAAAGTCTGACGTTTTCAGGCGATTTTGCCGGTGTCGCGGCCGGCGCCGATCAGGATCAGCGTCGTGACCAGGAACAGGTACATCCACGCGTCGCGCCACTCGACCGGGAAATAGCCGGCCCACAGCGATTCGGCCATGCCGAAGACGGCCGCGCCGAGCGCCGCGCGCGGTGGCGAGAGATAGCCGCCGACCGCCGTCACGAACAGGATCTTCAGTCCGTAGACGAGGCCCGACCCGAAGCTGACATTGCCGTAATAGAGCCCGGCCATGACGCCGGCCAGCGCGGCGCAGAAGCCGCCGAACAGCACCGCGTGCCGGAACACCGCGCGTACGTCGACGCCGCACATCGCGGCAGCCTTGGGGTCGTCGGAGACGGCGCGCCAGCACCGTCCGAAGCTCGACCGGGCAAAAGCCCAGCTTGCCAGCGCGATTGCCGCCACCACCACGGCGCAGTCGATAAGCTGGATGAGCGTCAGCGTTGCCTTGAAGGTCGCGCCCTGCGCGAAAACGATGGGCTCCGCCAGCATCGGCGGCAGCCACAGATCATGCGTGTCGGCGGCGATGCGGCTCGCTTCGGACAGCAGCAGCAGGATGCCGAGAGTCGTCACCACGATTGCATTGGGCGTGCGGTCGGCCAACGGTTCGAAGACACTGCGCGACAGCACGTGGCTGATCAGCGCGGCATAGAGGAACGCAGCGACGACGCCGAGCGCCACCGCCGCCAGCAGCGTCAGCCACAGCACCTGATAGCCGAAGGCCGCGGTCAGGATCATGGTCTGGCCGCAAAAGGCGAACAACGCGCCATAGGCGAGATTGGTGCGGTGCAGGATGCCGTTGGTCAGCACATAGCCAAAGGCGAGCAACGCATACAGCGCGCCCGAATGCAGCCCGTTCAGCACCTGCTGGAAGAAATAGAGCATGCAAAACCTCGAAGCATGCCGCCCAAAAGTGCGAAGCGGTCCTGGCCAACAGCATGCTCAAAAGGCTGCGGAGACCACCGCATCCGGAGTGAGGTTGCATCGCTGAATCTAACTTGTCAAATACGATTTATCGGTTAGATTTTGGCCATGACGGTATCATGGACCCCGCACCGCTTCACCGGCGGCCTGCTTGCGCTCGACACGGCGAACACCGTCGTGCTGCGCGGCGATCCGGGGCGGACGTTCGACCGCTTCGAAGATCCGGCCGAGATTGCCCGCTTCGCCGACGCGGCGAGCCGCTTTCGCGCCGCCGAGCTTGGCGAAAGGCCGCTGGCGGTATCCTCAGCGGTGGCGATCGCACCCGTCGTGCTGTCGATCCGCGAGGCGACGGACCGGCTGTTTCGTGGAGCGGTGTCGAAGGGCGCGGTCGCCACCGCTGATCTGCCCGGATTCCTGAGCGCCTGCGCCGAGGGTCTGGCCGGCAGCCGGACCGAGATCGGTGTGCCGGGAAGGCCGTTCGGTGATCCCCTGACGCCGATCGCCTTCGAGG
>NZ_RZQA01000770.1:0-3111 GCF_004022915.1 Mesorhizobium sp. M7A.F.Ca.US.006.04.2.1 | reverse complement strand
GCGCTGACATGGCCGGCAATGTCGGCCGATTCCAGCACTGGCGGCAACAGGTCCATGCAATCGCCGAGCCCATAGGCGGCAAGCAGGTCCGGCTCGTAGCGGCGGTCCTGCATCTGCAGCAGGCCGCAGCCCGACATATCTGAAGTATCGCTGCTGCGCGCACCTGTCAGGCGGTTGACGACGAAATCCTTGCACAAGAACACAGTTCCGATGCTGGCAAACAAAGCCGGCGAAAAGCGCTTGAGCCAGGCAAGCAGGGTCGGCGTCTGCGCCGCCCACGGCCGCTGCAGGCAGTGGGCGTAGGTGCGGTCGCCGACATTCTGTTCTGCCCACTCAGCAACGATGTCGACGGCGCGTGTGTCGAGCGACTGGATGCCGATCAATGGCGCGCCCGCACGATCGAGCGCGTAGAGCCCGTTGCCATGGCCGGCGCAGCCGATGGCGACGATCTCGCCGGCGTCGATACCGGCTTCAGCGATGCATTGACCAATGACCGAGACCGAATTGCGCCAGAGTTCGTCGAGGTCGCGTTCGACATGTCCGGGCTTTGGCATGGACGAGCGGCCGTCACGGGCGGCGAATGCCAGTTCGCGGCCCGACAGGTCGAAGAGGATGGCCTTGATGACGGTGTTGCCGGCATCGAGACCGAGGATATAGCTTGCCATTGGCGCCTCCCGAGACCGCAGCCTATGCCTGGTTGTACAGATCCCAGGCTGCGCCG
Source organism: Mesorhizobium sp. M7A.F.Ca.US.006.04.2.1 (assembly GCF_004022915.1). Lineage (NCBI taxonomy): Bacteria > Pseudomonadati > Pseudomonadota > Alphaproteobacteria > Hyphomicrobiales > Phyllobacteriaceae > Mesorhizobium > Mesorhizobium sp. M7A.F.Ca.US.006.04.2.1. Next base: position 2,390 of record NZ_RZQA01000770.1, on the reverse strand, counting down.
CCATCGGCATCGTCGTGAATGATTGCCATCAGCCCGCGCACGACAGCGCTCGGGTTGGCATGCTGGTAGATGTTGCGGCCATAGACCATGCCAAGCGCACCCTGTGCCATCAAGGCGGCCGACTTGTCGAACACGGCACGCAGATCCTCCTTGCCGCCGCCGCGCACCAGCACCGGGCAGCGCGCCGCCTCGACGACGCGGTGGAAGTCGTTGGGATCGGTGGTCGGGTCGGCCTTGACGATATCGGCACCCATCTCGCGGGCAAGCCGGGTCAAGGTGACGATCTTATCGGCGTCGCCGTCGACCATGTAGCCGCCATGCTCGGTGACCGGCAGCATGGCCAGCGGCTCGATCATCAGCGGCAGGCCGTATTTCTCGCAACCGGCGCGCACGCGGGCGATGTTCTGCACGCATTGCCGGAACAGGTCCGGCTCGTCGGGTAGCATGAACAGATTGACCACGACGCAAGCCGCATCCATCTCGATGGCGCCAAGCAAGGGCTCGGCTTCGTTCTGCAGCACCGCCCACATCGCCCGGTGGCGTATCCTGTTATAGGGATTGCCCATGTCGATGCGCATCACCAGCGCCGGCTTGTCCTTGCCAGGCACGGCCTGCAGCAGGTCGGCCTGGCCGTAGTTCATCTGGATGGCGTCGGGGCCGGCCTTGACCAGCTGGTTGACCACGCTGGCCATGTCTTCCAGCCCGGCAAGGAAACTCGGCTCGTTGCAGACGCCATGATCGATGGCGACGTCGAGGCAGCGGCCGCCGCCGAACAGCCGGTTCATACGGACTTTCTTGTTTACGCGCATAGGGCGCTCCTTTGATGTGTCTGGAGGTCGATGCCGTGCCGGTCGGCCAGCAAGGCGAGGAAGGTCGAGCGCTCGGTGGCAGCCTCGCTGGCGCTCCAGTCCTTGTGCGCCGCCAGCATGTCGAGAACGGCGTTGACGAGGTCGAAGCTGAGACCGCCTGAAATGGCGATGGTGGTGCGGCGCAAGAACAGGTCGGCAAGGCACTCGACCTGCTCGCGCTCGATGATGCGCCCCATCTCGCTTGCCGAATAGTCCGACTGCGGCAGCATCTGTTCGCCCGCCGGGTGCGAAACGAAATCCCTGGCCGACGTGCCATAGCGCTGCAGAAGCGTTTGCGCGCGCTCGACCGTCAGGCCATGCTCGGCGGCGAATGACGCGCACCAGGCGTCCGGGTCGGCCGGAAAATCACGGCCGCCACCGATGGCCATGTCCTGCGTTCCCTGGCTGCGCGCGAGGCCGAGCCGCTTCAGTACCATGTCGGCGGCCAGCGCTCCAAACGAACGGAAGGTGGTCCACTTGCCGCCGATCATGCACAGTGTCGCCGGCAGGCGCCCGCTCGCTTCTACGAACTCGCAAAAATGATCGCGCGGTATGCGGCTGGTAAAACTGTCCTCGCTGGCGGGCAAGGGTCGCACGCCGGCGAAGCGGAACACGATCTGGTTTTCAGCTACTTTGATCGACGGGAATACAAAGGCGAGCGACTGCAGGATGTAGCGCTGCTCGTCCTCCTCGCAACGGACCTTGTCCGGATCGTCGACCCGGATGTCGGTCGAGCCGATCAGCACCTTGCCGAGATAGGGAAACAGGATGCAGATCCGCCCGTCCTCGTTCTCGTAATAGACCATATGGCCGCCGAGCGCGTCGAACAGTTCTGCATTGTCGACGATGAGATGCGAGCCCTTGGTGCCGCCCATCATCGTCTGCGCCGCCGCCCCGATGGCCTTGTTGGTCAGGTCGATCCAGCCGCCAGTAGCGTTGATGACCAATTGCGCCCGTACCGGCAGTTGTTCGCCCGTCAGCGTGTCGGTAATGGCGAGGCTATCACCTGTCGACGATACCAGAGCGTAGTTCAAGGCGCGGGCGTTCGCCGCGCTCGCCGTGGCGTCCAGCAGCATCTCCAGGCCGAGGCGTTCGGGCCGGCTCACCCAGGCGTCGTAATAGGTCGCCGAATTGCGGATCGCCGGATTGATCGCCGGCCATTTTCTCAAGGTTTCGGCGCGGCCCCTGAACCTGTGCGTCGGCATCAAACGCCGTGCGGCGGTGAACAGGTCGTACATGGCAAGGCCGGTCTTGATGACCAGCGCACCACGCCGGCTCGGCCGCCGCGTCAGACCCAGGAAACGCACCGCACCGTTGGCAAGGCCGGAGAAAATGTCGAAGATCGGCACCGTCGTCGGCAACGGGACCACATAGTGCGGGGCATTCCTCAGCAGCCGGTCACGTTCGAGCAGCGATTCGCGCACCAGTTTGAATTCGCCGTTTTCGAGATAACGCAGGCCGCCATGCACCATGCGTGAAAGGGCGGCGCTGGCGCCGCTGCAATAATCGCCCTTTTCCGCCAGTACGACATCGACGCCTTGC
>NZ_RZQA01000076.1:0-12288 GCF_004022915.1 Mesorhizobium sp. M7A.F.Ca.US.006.04.2.1 | reverse complement strand
CCGGCGGGTTGCTCCTGGGCCATCGCGCTGCCGGCCGACAGGATGACGGATGCGACCAACGCCGCCAACAAACCACTTCTCGACAACAGCTTCTTCCTTGTTCTCACAGCGGCCAGCCGCCTTCTATTTCCCGCCGCCGCACCAGATCTCGTCACTGCACATAGCCGACGGGCTGGCCGGTGACGGGGTGCGCGAACACGCCCATCTCCACGCCGAAAATGCCTTTCAGAACATCGCTGCGCATGATCTCGCCGGGTGTGCCGCGCGTCAGCAGCTTGCCGTCCTTGAGCGCGATCAGTTCGTCGCAGTAGCGCGCCGCCATGTTGGGATCGTGCAGCACGACGACGACACATAGGTCGCGTTTGCGGCTGAGTTCCTTGACCAGCCCGAGCACCTCGACCTGATGGGCGATGTCGAGTGCCGAGATCGGCTCGTCGAGCAGCATGACGCCGGCGTTCTGCGCCACCAGCATGGCGAGCCAGGCGCGCTGGCGCTCGCCGCCCGACAATTCGTCCACCAGCCGGTCGGCAAAACCTTCCATGTCGGTCAGGGCCAGCGCCTCCTCGACATGCTGCCTGTCCTGCGCGCGGAAACGGCCAAGCGCGCCGTGCCAGGGATAGCGTCCCAACGTCGCCAGTTCGCGCACGGTCAGGCCGGTCGCCGCCGGCGTCGTCTGCGGCAGATAGGCAAGCGCGCGGGCAAATTCGCGGGCGCCCCATTGCGGCAGCGGACGCTTGGCGAAAGTGATGGCGCCTGAACTCGCCGGCTGCTGGCGCGCCATGAGCTTGATCAGCGTCGACTTGCCCGAACCATTGTGGCCGATCAGCCCATAGACGCGCGAGCGCTCCAGTTCGAGCGAGACCGGACCGAGCAGCGTCCGCTCGCCGACGGCAAAGCGCACCGCGTCGATATGGAAGGCAGTCTGGGCATCAATTCCAGCCATGCTCATGGCTTTTCTCCAGTGCGGCCGCCCGCATTTCCAGATTCCGGCTTTCGACGGCTCATGCCCGGTTGACTATGAAACATGACCTTACTAGTCAACATTGAAGATGACTGCAACGATCAACAAATCGTCGCGACCGGCAATATCGACATGAAATTTGGAAAAGGGGGCGCAGGATGATCTCGGGACGTGGACTGATTTGGCAGGACCGGATGGCGCGAAAGCGCCTGCTGATCGCAGCGGTGTCGGTGCCGGCCCTGCTTGGCTGCGGCCATGCACTGGCCCAGGAGACGGTCACCACCACCCTGGACCCGATCAACGTCCAGGAACGTGTCGAAAGCGCCTTCGGGCCGGTCAAGGGCTACGTGGCCACCAAGGGCTCCACCGGCACCAAGACCGACACGCCGCTGATCGAGACGCCCCAGTCGATATCGGTGATCACCAAGGACCAGATGGAAGCACAGGCGATCGACAACCTCGGCGGCGTTCTGCGCTACACGCCCGGCGCCACCGGCGATCTCTACGGCACCGACAATCGCGGCCTCGGCCTGCAGTTGCGCGGCATTTCGAACGCCAACGGCGTCTTCTACAGGGACGGGCTGCAGCTTAAGGAGAGCAATTTCACCCTGTTCACCGCACTCGATTCCTATGGCGCGGAACGCTACGAGGTGCTGCGCGGACCAGCGTCGGTGCTCTACGGCCAGGCTAGCCCCGGCGGCATCATCAACTATGTCAGCAAGCGGCCGACCGAGGAAAACCTGCGCGAGATCGAACTCGGTGGCGGCAGCTTCAATCGCTATGAAGGCAAGTTCGATTTCAGCGGTGCCGTGAACGCCGACAAGTCGCTGCTGTTTCGCCTCACCGGTGCCGCTCACATGGGCGACACGCAGACCGATTTCGTCAAGGACGATCGCATCTTCATCGCGCCGGCGATCACCTGGCAGCCCGATGCCGACACCAGCCTGACCATCCTCGCCAACTATCAGCGCGACCGCTCGGGATGGGCGATGCAGTACCTGCCTGCCTACGGCACGGTCATACCGGGCAAGGACGGCAAGTACCTGCCGAACAGCATGTTCGTCGGCGAACCCGGCTTCGATTCCTACGACACCGACCAGGCCTCGATCGGCTACGAATTCGATCACCGTTTCAACGAAACCTGGCAGGTGCGACAGCATGCCCGCTACGTCCACCTCACTCACACCGAGGAGGGCGTCTTTGGTGGCGGACTGACGGACTCGAACGGCCTGGAACCTTCAAGCGGCGACTACTACCGTTACGCAGATGCCGGCGGCACCAAACTCAGCGGCGTCACCATCGACAACCAGGCACAAGCCGATTTCGGCACCGGGCCGCTTGCCCACACGCTGCTCGTCGGCCTCGACTACAAACGCTACACTTACCGCGACTATGCCTCGGAAGGGACCGTCGAGGACGGTTTCAACATCTTCGATCCGGTTTACGGGTACCCGATCACCGATCTGACGCCCTACACCGATACCGACACCACCCAGCAGCAGGTCGGTCTCTATGCCCAGGACCAGGTCAAGTTCGGCAACTGGCGGCTGACCCTTGGCGGCCGCCAGGATTGGTCGGACGCCAAGGTCTACGACAATCTGGCCGGCGGCTACATTCCCGAGCAGAAGGACAACGCCTTCACCAGCCGGGCGGGGCTCGTCTATCTCGCCGACAACGGGCTTGCGCCCTATGTCAGCTACTCCGAATCGTTCCAGCCGGTGGCCGGCGCCGACAGCGACGGCAATCTGTTCGTGCCCGAGACCGGCAGGCAGTACGAGATCGGGCTGAAGTACCAGCCGACCGGCTGGAATTCCTTCATTACGGCATCGGTTTTCGACCTGACCCGACAGAATGTCGTGCGTTCCGGTAATGAGGGCTCGCCCAACGATCTGTTCCAGACCGGTGAGATCCGTTCGCGCGGCGTGGAACTCGAGGCCGTTGCCAGCCTCGATTCCGGCTTCGACCTGAGAGCGGCCTACACCTATCTCGACACGAAGATCACCAGGGCGACCGCTGTCGAAGACGTCAACGGCGTCTGGGTCAGCAACGAGGGCAACACGCCCTTCGGCGTGCCGGCCCATTCCGCATCGCTTTGGGCCAATTACACCTTCATGAGCGGCAAGCTCGAAGGTCTCGGCCTGGGCGCCGGTGTCCGTTATGTCGGCTCGACCTATGGCGACGACGCCAACAGCTTCAAGGTTCCGTCGGTCGTGCTCGCCGACGCGGCGGTGCATTACGCCTGGCAGAACGCCACGCTCAGCCTCAATGCCAGCAATCTGTTCGACAAACGCTACGTCGCCTCCTGCTTCTCCTCGGGCTTCGGCTGCTTCTACGGCGAGGGCCGCAGGATCAACGGTTCGGTGAAATACACATGGTAGAAGCAATGTGGCGGGCCGGCCCAAAATGGCGGCGCTGACACGGCGCCAGTACCTTGCCGGCCTCGCCGCGACCGGTCTCGCTTTGCCGGGCGGCACGGCACGCGCGGCACCTGCCCGCGTCGTCTGCCTGGAATGGACATCGGCCGAACTGGTGGTCTCGCTCGGCCTGTCGCCGCTCGCCGTCGGCGACACCAGGGGTTATGGCGACTGGGTCCAGGGCCCGGCGCTGCCGCAGGCCACCATCGACCTGGGGTCGCGCAGCGAGCCCAATCTCGAACTGCTTCGGGAATTGCGGCCCGACCTGATCGTCGGCGCCTATGGCTATGGCTTGGACGAGAACAGCTTCACCAGATTGGCGCCGACCTTCAATGTGCCGTTCTACAGCGGCAAGGCTCCACCTTACGCGCAGGCGCAGCAGGTGACGCTGCAGCTTGGCAACATGCTTGGCCGTGGGACGGAAGCAGAAAACCTTGTCGGGCGCATCGAAGCCTCTATCGCCCAAGCGCGTGCCAGGCTGGAGCGGGCGGTGCAAAAACCGGTCTGCGTCGTCAGCATGTTCGACGATCGCCATGTCCGCGTCTACGGCGCCGGCAGCCTGCTGCAGGACGTCCTCGACCGACTCGGCCTCGTCAACGCCTGGACCGGCGCCACCAATGAATGGGGTTTTTCGACGGTCGGCATCGAGGAACTGGTCGCCGTCGGCGAGGCGCAACTGATCTCGCTCGATCCGATCCCGCCGCACGTCAGGATCAGGATCGCCCGCAACTCGCTCTGGGCCAACCTGCCCTGCGTCCGGAACGGCCAGGTGCGGACCATTCCGCCGGTCTGGCCGTTCGGCGGTCTCACTGCCGCCGGGCGTTTCGCCGAATTCATGGCAGCGGCATGATCGCTCAGGCAATGTCCCTGCCGCGACAGCGCGACGGCATCGGCGCGCTCATCCTGCTGGTTGCCGTGCCCGCGGGTCTGGCGCTGATGCTGACCGTCTTCGATCTCATCCATGTTCTGCCGACGCACCTGTGGTGGCAGGCGCTCACCGCCCCCGACACATCCGATCCAGTGCAGTTGCTGTATCGCTATGCTTTCCTGCCACGTGTCGCCGTCAGCGTGCTGGCCGGCGCGGCGCTCGGTCTCGCCGGTGTGGTCATGCAGCATGTGCTGCGCAACCCGCTGGCCGAGCCGACCACGATCGGCACCAATGCCGGAGCAAGCCTCGCTTTGGCGGCCGCCACCCTCTACGCACCATGGCTGCTGGAAGGCGGCCGTGAAGGGGTGGCGCTGGCTGGCGGCGCTCTCGCCACATCAGCCGTTTTCGCACTGGCGCGCGGGCGCAGCTTTTCGCCAGTGTCGATCATCATCGCCGGCCTCGTCGTCAGCCTCACTTTCGGTTCGGCCGGCGCGCTGCTGATGGCGCTCAACCGCGAATACACCGAGGAGCTGTTCATCTGGCAGAGCGGCTCGCTGGTGCAGAATGGCGATGCGGCCGTCGTTGCTCTGGCGCCGTGGCTGCTGGCCGGCATCTGCGCCGCGTTCCTGCTCTGGCGACCGCTACGCCTGCTCGATCTCAGCGACGACGGCGCGGCATCGCTCGGCACCCGCCCGGCCGTCATCCGCCTTGCCGGCATGGCTGTCGCCGTCTCGCTTGGCGCGTTGGTCGTCGCCGAGGTCGGCGTCATCGGGTTCGTGGCGCTCGCTGCCCCGGCGCTGGCGCGGCTGGCCGGAGCGCGCACGCTTGGCCGCCGCCTGGTCTGGTCGCCGCTGGTCGGCGGCGCCCTGCTCTGGCTCACCGACCGTCTGGTGCAGCATCTGCCGTTCGCCGGCGAAATCCCCGCCGGCGCCGCGACCGCTTTGCTCGGCGCGCCGCTGCTGCTGTTCCTGTTGCCGCGAATGCGAACCACCCCCGAAAGGCAGGCCGACATGATGTCGTCCGTACGCCTGCCGACAAACGGCCTGCCGTTGATCGCCGGCCTGCTGGCGCTCATCCTCGCGGTTGTCGTCGCAATGGGCTTTGGCCGTGGTGCAGGCGGCTGGCACTGGATCGCATCCGAGGATTTGACCGAGCTGCTTGCCCTGCGCGCGCCTCGCGTCGTCGTCGCCCTGTCGGCGGGCGTCCTGCTCGCGGTCGCTGGCACGCTGATGCAGCGCATGACCGGCAACCCGATGGCAGCACCCGAAGTGCTCGGCATTTCCGGCGGCGCCTCTTTCGGCGTGCTGGCGCTGCTGTTGCTCAGCGACGGCTTCGACCGCGCGGCAATGCTCGGCGCCGCACTCGCGGGCGCCTTGCTGGCGCTGACGATCGTCGTACTGGTCGGGCGGCGCAATGCACTGTCGCCGGCGCGGCTGCTGCTTGCCGGCGTCGCCGTGGCGACGGTCGCGTCGGCCTTCGCCGCGCTGCTTCTGGCCAGCGGCGATCCGCGCACGGGCTTCCTGCTCGCCTGGCTATCGGGATCGACCTATCGCGCAACGCCCAATGATGCCTTCACTGCCGCTGCGGTCGCGGTCGCCGTCCTCGCGCTGGCGCCGCTGACGGCGCGCTGGCTCGATATAGTGCCGCTCGGCGAAACTGCCGCGCGTGGCCTTGGCCTGCGGCTTGGACGGGTTCGCGCCATTCTGCTGGCACTTACCGCGCTGGCCACCGCAACCGCGACATTGGTCATCGGCCCGCTGAGCTTCGTCGGCCTGATGGCGCCGCATCTCGCGCGCATGCTCGGCTTCCGCCGTGCCGTGCCGCAGCTTCTGGCCTCGGCCATGACAGGCGGGCTGATCCTCGTTGCCGCCGACTGGGCAGGCCGGACGCTGATCTTTCCCTGGCAGGTGCCGGCCGGGCTCATCGCCGCCTTCGTCGGCGGCCCCTATTTCATGGCGCTGATGTGGAAAAGCAGGCAATGAAGTCGGCCCTGGCATATTGCCGGCCCTACCCTGCCGATTGTAGGCAGCGCCCATCGATGGCGGCCGGTGCCCTCGCCGCGTCCATCAAGACAGCTTGCGGTTCACCTCGATGATCAGACGTTTCCTGTCCTATTACGCGCCCTGGAAGGGGCTGTTCGCGCTCGACTTCTCCTGCGCGGTGCTGGCCGGCCTGCTCGAACTCGGCTTTCCCATGGCGGTCCGCACCTTCGTCGACCAGCTCCTGCCACGGCAGGACTGGACGCTGATCATCATCGCCTCGGCTGGGCTGCTGGTAATCTATCTGCTCAACACGGTGCTGATGGCGGTCGTCACCTATTGGGGCCACATGCTTGGCATCAACATCGAGACCGAGATGCGGCGCAAGAGCTTCGATCATCTGCAGAAACTGTCGTTCCGCTTCTACGACAACCACAAGACCGGCCATCTCGTCGGTCGCGTCACCAAGGATCTCGAGGAGATCGGCGAGATCGCGCATCATGGCCCCGAGGACCTGTTCATCGCCATCATGACGTTCGCCGGCGCCTTCGTGCTGATGTTCACGGTCAACATGCATCTGGCGCTGATCACGGCGGTGATCGTGCCTCTGATCGCCTGGGTGACGATGCGCTACGGCGACCGCATGGAGCGCAACTGGCAGGCGCTCTACCGGCGTGTCGGCGATTTCAACGTCCGCATCGAGGAGAATGTCGGCGGCATGCGCGTCGTCCAGGCCTTCGCCAACGAGGAGCATGAGCGCACGCTGTTCGCGCATGACAACCAGCGCTACCGCCAGACCAAGCTCGACGCCTACCGCATCATGTCGGCCAGCAATTCGCTGAACTACATGGGCATAAGGCTGATCCAGCTCGTGGTCATGATTGCCGGCAGCTACCTCGTCATCACGGGAGGCCTGAGCAATGGCGGCTTCGTCGGCTTCCTGCTTTTGGTCGGCGTCTTCGTGCGGCCGATCGAGAAGATCAATTCGGTGATCGAGACCTATCCAAAAGGCATTGCCGGCTTCCGCCGCTACACAGAGTTGCTCGACACCGAACCCGACATCGCCGACCGGCCCGGTGCCGTTACCGCCAGCGGCCTCAAGGGCTCCATCGAATATCGCGGTGTGAGCTTCGGCTACGGCGACGGCAAGCCGGTGCTGAAGGATATCGATCTCACCATCCGCGCCGGCGAAACCATCGCCTTCGTCGGGCCGTCAGGTGCCGGCAAGACCACCATATGCTCGCTGCTGCCGCGGTTCTACGAAGTCAGCGCCGGGCGGATCAGCATCGACGGCATCGATATCAGGGACATGACGCTCGCTTCGCTGCGCGGCCAGATCGGCATCGTCCAACAGGATGTCTTCCTGTTCGGCGGCTCGATCCGCGAAAACATTGCCTATGGCCGTCTCGGCGCCTCCGACGGCGCCATCGCCGATGCCGCGCGGCGGGCGCAGCTCGACGGCATGATATCAGGCCTGCCGGCCGGTTACGACACGATCATCGGCGAGCGCGGCGTAAAACTGTCCGGCGGCCAGAAGCAGCGGCTGGCGATTGCCCGTATGTTCTTGAAGAACCCGCCGATCCTGATCCTCGACGAGGCGACGTCGGCGCTCGACACCGAGACCGAGCGCGAAATCCAGAAGTCGCTGGCCGAACTTGCCGAGGGCCGAACCACGCTGGTCATCGCACACCGGCTGGCAACGATCCGCGGCGCCGACCGCATCGTCGTCGTCTCGGAGTCGGGCGTCGTCGAGCAGGGGTCGCACAGCGAACTGATCCGTGCCGGCGGAATCTATCGACGCCTGCACGACGCCCAGCATCTGGTGTCATCGCGTTGATCCACTATGGTAGCGGCCAAAGCAGGGAGCGCCCGGATGATCAAGGCAACGCCCTTCGACTTTCCCTTTGACGGCAGGCTGGTGGCCGAAAACACCGCGCTGATCGTCATCGACCTGCAGCAGGATTTCCTGTCGACGACGGGCTACTTCGCCAGGCAGGGCTATGACCCGTCGCCTCTGAGGGCGATCCTGCCGACGGTGAGCCGGCTGATCGCGGCCGCGCGCAAGGCCGGCGTCAGGGTCATCCATACCAGGCAGGGCTATAGGGCCGACATGGCCGATATGACGCCTTACGAAAAATGGCGCCGCAAGCGCTCCGGTCTCGACGGCACCGATATCCTGCTGCGCTCGGGCACGGGGTTCCAGATCGTTCCGGAGATCGACGTGGCACCGCAGGACATCATCGTCGACAAGACCTGCAACAGCGCCTTCATTTATACGGATTTCGAGCTTGTGCTCCGCGCGCAAGGCATCACGCATCTCATGTTTTCCGGATGCACGACGGATGTCTGCGTCCACACCACGCTGCGCGAAGCCTGCGACCGCAACTTTCAATGCCTGACGATTTCCGACGCCTGCGCCAGCGGCGACAAACAAGCCCACGAGGCCGCGCTTCATATGGTGACGGTCGAAGATGGCGTCTTCGGCGCGCTGGCGGATTCGGGCGCTGTCATTGAAGGCCTGTCGCGGCTTGGCGACAGGCCAGAGGCAACAAAAGGCTGAAGGAGTTCAGCCCGTTGCGCGCGTCTCCAATCCTGCACGAGACGCATATGCCCCAGGCTGGAATGCCTCGTGTTCGCGACGCGCCAGCGAATTGCGCAGCAGGGCGATCGTTTCCCGGCCGAGCGTTGCGATCTCGCGTGGCGTGTCGACACCGACAATCATGAATTCATCGATCCCGAGGGCTGCATAGGCAAGCAGCGACAGGGCGGCCTGGGCTGGCGGCCCGGCAACATCGACCGCCTTGTGACCGGAGGCGGAAGCACCCTGGTGAATCCCGACCGGAAGCGCGAAGCGCAGCTTGCCGGCCCGGCCATGTTCGGCGGCGGAGCGGCGCACCCGCTCCATCAATTGCCGGATCTCGTCGATCGAGCCCGGCGCCAGTTCAAAGACATCGGCATGTCGGCCGGCCACCTTGAGCGCCGTTCCGGACTGCCCGCCCATGCGGATGACCAGGTCGGCGCCGTGCGGTCCCTTGCGCGGCACGTAGCCGCCCTTGATGCTGTAGAACGTTCCTTCGTGGTCGAAGGGCCGGTCGTTCGACCACAGCCGCTTCAGCAGCACCAGATATTCGTCTATTCGCTGCCAGATGACGGTGTGCCCGACCGGCCGTGTTTCGGCGTCGGCATCGCTCAGCGGCTCGCTGATCATTCTCAGCGCCAGGCGTCCGCCGCTTTGCCTGTCGATCGACGCCAGTTGGCGGGCCGCCACAGTCGGTTCGACCACGCCCGCCCAATGGGTGAGCACGACTTCCAGCGACGAGGTGCGATCGAGCACCTGGGCCGCAAGATCCATGTTGGTCAGCAGTCCGGCCGAATCGTCGACGACGATCTTGCGGAAGCCGCCGTCCTCAATCAGCCCGAGCTTGGTCGCGGTCTCGGCAAAGTCGTAGAAAAAAGGAACCGCGGCATCGGCGGTCTTGCCGGGAATATGCGTGAACTCGATCGGCATTGCCATGTCCTCCGTGGTGTCGGGCGCGCGAAAGCACGCCGAGGATTCGGTTCATTCAACTCCAATTGCCTGTAAGTGGTGGGGCAGCTAACCCCGGTCGATCTGACGACTCAGGGAATAAGACCCAGAACAACGGCCCCGGTGAACACGAACGCAAGGGCAAAGACGAGATAGGCGAAAGCCCCGGCATAGGCCGGGCGGAAGGTCTGGGCATTGGCCGCCCGCTGACCACTGCGATCCGTCTGGGCGTTCTGGATATAGGACATATCGCCCTCCGTCTCGTCGGTTAATCTATAAAACTTGTAGACTTTGTCGATTGCTATTTTTCGGTCAAATCTAGAATAATTTTCTCTTATGTGATGGGAAGTTGGTAGCCACTTGCTTACAGGGGCACTCGGGCGGCCGATCCGTATGGCGCGTCCGTTTTCGGGTCTGCGTCCGAATGGACCTATGACCTTGCCCTCGCGGCACTCAATTCGTGGATTGGCCGCCCGGCGCCGGCGCGGTAGCATCACCCAACCAGCAAAGCGAAATCGTCACATAGGGGCAAAAAAAATGGGCACAAGACTGGCCGGCAAGGTCGCCATCATTTCGGGCGGCGCGACGGGAATGGGTGGAGCAGCCTCGGAGCTGTTCGCCGCCGAAGGCGCCAAGGTGGCGATCATCGACCGCAACGGCGAGGCGGCCGCCGCAACCGCAGCGACAATCAGGGCACGCGGCCATGTCGCCGAGCATTTTGTCGCCGACGTCTCCGACGAGGCACAGGTCGAAGCCGCCGTGAAGGGTGCTATCGAAAAACTCGGGCCCATCACCGTGCTGTTCAACCACGCCGGCACCATCGTGATAAAGCCCTTCCTGGAGACCACGGTGCAGGAATGGGATTGGCTGCATGCCGTCAATGTGCGCTCGATGTTCCTGATGACGCGCGCCGTTTTGCCCGGCATGATTGCGGCGGGCGGCGGCTCGATCGTCTGCACCTCGTCGATCTCGGCGGTGGCGGCTACTCCCAACGAAGTGCTCTACGACACCACCAAGGGCGCCTGCCACATGTTCGCCCGCGCCATCGCCGTCGAGTTCCGCGACCGCAACATCCGCTGCAACGCCGTCTGCCCGGGCTTCATCCGCACGCCGCACGGCCTGCGCGAGGTTGCCGACCTCGGCAGGCTCGGCGTCGATGTCTCGGACGCAGCGCTGGCCGCGCAGCAGGGCCGCATCGGCGAGCCGGAAGAGGTGGCGAGGGCGGCGCTTTACCTCGCCAGCGACGAGTCGAGCTTCGTCAACGGCACGCATCTGTTCGTCGACAACGGTTTTACCGCGATGTGAACAGCTACGCCGACAGCCGCCCGGCTGTCAGCGCTCTTCCCGTCTAAATGGCTTGAGCAGCGCCGACGGTGCCACCGCGTTGCGCGACATCACAGCCATGGCGACGATGGTGAAGATGAACGGCAGCATCAGGAACGCCTCGTAGGGGATGTGTCCGAGCCCGCTCGCCTGCATGCGCAGCTGCAAGGCATCGACGAAGGCGAACAGAAGTGCCGCACCCGCCGAGCGCCATGGATCCCAGCGACCGAAGACGACCAGCGCGATCGCCACCCAGCCGCGCCCGGAGACGACGCCGAAGGTGAAGGCGTTGAACTGCGCCATCGACAGGAAGGCGCCGGCCAGCCCCATCAGCGCGCCGCCGAGGACAACCGCCTGAAAGCGCGTGGCGATGACGCTGACACCGGCCGAATCGGCAGCACGCGGATTTTCACCGACCATGCGCACCGACAGGCCCCATGGCGTGCGGTAGAGTATGAAAGCGGCCAACGGAATGGCCAGGATCGCCATGTAGACCAGCGCGAACTGGTTGAACACCGCCGGCCCGAGCACCGGAATGTCGGACAGGATCGGGATCGGCAGCGTCTGAAAACCATTGATGTTGGGCGGCACAGACTGCTGGCCGAAGATCAGCCGGTAGAGGAAATAGGCAAGGCCCGACGAGAACAGCGTCACGCCGATGCCGCAGACATGCTGGCTGAGGCCGAGCACCACCGTGAACAACGCATGCAGCGCGCCCATCAGCATGCCGGTCAGCACCGCCGCCAGCACGCCGAGCCACAGGCTGCCGCTGAGGCTGGCAGCAGTGAAGCCTGTCATCGCCGACAAAAGCATGATGCCTTCGATGCCGAGATTGAGCACGCCGGCCCGTTCCGAGAACATTTCGCCCAGCGTTGCAAAAGCCAGCGGCGTGGCGATACGAATGATCGCGGCCAGAAAACCGACCTGGAAGATCTGTTCGAACACCGCGCTCATCGGGCAACCCCGACGCGGCGGATGCGATAGGCGGTGAACAGCAGCGCCACCAGCATGGCGAGCAGTGCAGTGCCCTGGATGACATCGCTGAGGAAGGCCGGCACGCCGGTCGCCCGCGACATCGCCTCGGCGCCGGTCATCACGGCGGCAAGGAAGATCGCCGCCGGCACGACGCCGAGCGGGTTGAGCCGCGCCAGCATGGCCACGACGATGCCGGAATAGCCGTAGCCCGGCGAGATGTCGCTCATCACCTGGAAATGCAC
>NZ_RZQA01000769.1:0-3113 GCF_004022915.1 Mesorhizobium sp. M7A.F.Ca.US.006.04.2.1 | reverse complement strand
GCGGTGCGCCGTCGAAACGGCTTAATTCTGAGGCGGCAGGTTGACGGTCTCGGGCAAGACGATTCCTTCGGGCACGCTGCCGGTCATCGTCGACGTGTCGGGGCCGGCGGCGGACTTGTCGTCCATCATCGCTGCCGCGATCTTGGCGGTCTCTTTGGCGCGGGCGGTAATGGTGTGCATCGCCGACTTGCCGGTCTCGCAGACATCGGGTTTGCGTTCGCAAATGCCGGCGATATCGCCAACCGCTTCGCGTGCCGCAAACAAGGCCTGGATCGGTCCGACGCTTTCATGCCCCGCTTCATCGGGGCCGACACTCAATGGCAGCGCCAGCAGCACCAGCGAAAACCAGAAAGCCATTCTTATGAGGAAGACCATGCCCTTGCCCTCTCGTCGTGACCGGATCATGCATCCATATGGCATGACCTCTTTTGTAGGCAGGATTTTGGCACACAGGCGCAAAGGACGGCTTGCGGGCAAAGAGAGAATTTTCCTCAAATTTTAGGCAAATTCGAAACGAACCGTTCTGCAATCGATTTGTCTCAAATCCGAGTAATTTTCCTTAACAACAAATAACCATATATCCCCATGATTTCCCTGCGTTTTTCTTGAAATAGGGACGTCCAGGTGCCGAGTGCGCCCGGCCGATGGGTGCCGTCGGCGGATAACTCTCCGTTTACTATGGCTGCATTTGTCCGTGCTTTCGGCCGCCGGCATCCCGATATTTGCCGCAGGCCGGGCCCTGGTCGGCCCTGCCTTATCCATTCCTTAAACGCTGGATGCGAGTTTCAAAGCCAACCAGAACCATCTGCATAGCAGAGCTGTCCACGACAAGTGCGAGTGCGTTGAGTTGAGTTCAATCAAGGCCAGATACGTTGAATTGCCTGGCGCGATTTCGGCCGGTTGCGAACGTATGGTCCATCCGTCCATCCTTGGGCGGAGCGACCGCGAGCGCCAGCGCCGCTTTATCGGCGTCATGCTCGCCGCTCCTTTCTTTGTCGCCGGTGCCGCGGTCACGCTGGTTACTTCAGGCATGGGCGTCGCCGTCACCATGGCCGCCATTTTCGCCGCCTTTGGCCTGTGCTGGTTCGTCGCCTTGCTGGTGGCGGCGACCGGCAAGATGGCGATAGCGAGTTGGGTCGCCCTGGTGCTGGCCGGCATTTCTCTCGGCAGTCTCATTGCCGCCGCGGGCGGGCTGAGTTCGCCTGTCGCCATGCTTGTCGTGGCGCTGCCTTTTGAAGCCTGGTGGATCGGCGCTTCGCGGCGCGCGGCACTGTGGGGAGCCGTGTCGGCCGCTGTAGCCATCTTGGCTCAGCCTTTGGCTGGAACCGTATTCCCGTTCGCAGGAGCGCAGATCGCGGCGTGGCACTGGTTGGTGCCGTTGGCCTGGACGCTCACACTGATCCCGCGCGCATCGGCATTTCAAAACACGGCCGATGCGGCTGATGTGCTCGACACTGCCGACCGGCTCGAAGACACCATCGATGCGGTGGTCTTGCGCGTCGCCCGTCATGGCGAGGTCCTGGACGCGTCGCCAAAAGCGCGCACGCTTTTGAAACTGCCGCCCGAACTGCTGTCCGGAAACGGCCTCTTCGATCGCGTCCATCTGTCGGATCGCGTTTCCTATCTCAGCGCAATGGCCGACATGCGCGACGGCGCACTGTCGCGCCGGCTCGAATTGCGCATCCGGCTGCCTCAGAATGGCAATGGCCTGACGGCCGACAATTACCGGCCGTTCTCGCTTGATCTCGTGCGTGGTGAGGAACAGGGTGATGTCTTTACGTTCGTCCTGAGGCAGAATGACGAGATCGCCCGGTTGCGCGAGGATCTGGCGGCAGCCAATGAGGCGGCCGCGTCCGCCGAGGTGGCGAAGGGACGCTTCCTGGCGGTGGTCAGCCACGAACTGCGCACGCCGTTAAATGCCATTATCGGCTTCTCGGATATGCTGCTGCATGAGATGTTCGGCGCCTTCAAGGATCCGCGCCAGAAAGAATATGTCGGCTTGGTACGGGATTCGGGCCAGCATCTGCTCGCCGTCGTAACCTCGATACTCGACGTGTCCAGGATTGAATCGGGCGTCTATGCGACCGAACCCGAGCCTTTCCGGTTCGCGGAAGCGGTCGACATGTGCCAGTCGATGATGCAACTGCAGGCGCAGGCCAAGAACATCGATCTGCAGGCGCAGATCGCGCCGGACGCCGGCGACATCAATGCCGATCAGCGCGCCGTGCAGCAGATGCTCATCAACCTGGTCTCCAACGCGATCAAGTTCACTCCCGACGGCGGCGACGTCGTCGTCGGCGCCAAGCGGATCGGTTCGCGCCTGCATTTCTGGGTCAGGGACACCGGCATCGGCATCGCCGAGGAGGATTTCGCCAATCTCGGCAAGCCCTTCATGCAGATCCAGAACGACTATACGCGCCGTTTCGAGGGGACTGGTCTTGGCCTTTCACTGGTCAAGGGCCTGGTGGCGCTGCACGAGGGCACGATGTCCATCGAAAGCATGCCAGGCGAGGGCACCACGGTGACCATCAGCCTGCCGGTGAACGGACCGAAGGGACATCAGGCGGAGAAAGCCGGCGTGCTGACCATGCCTGTGGCGATGGCGAAAGGGGACAGAGATGGCTCGCTCCGGAAAACCGGCTAAGGCGGTCAAGCGCCGCAGCAATGCCTTTCAGGACGGCGCTGTCGCCGTCGGCGGCATGATCTCGCGCAATCCTGTCCTGGTGGGCGGCTCGACGGCGTTCCTGGTGACGCTGTTCTATGTCTCCGCAAATGCCTTGTGGTACCAACCTTTCCCGCATGCCGGCGCATTTTTTGCGACCCGCAGCATTGCGGGCTTTCCGCACGCGACGCCCGACGAACCGGAGACGACATTCAACATCGTGCGGCCATCCGGCGCGCCGGCACCGATCAAGGGCGATCCGGTGGTCGAGCAGGTGCAAGGCATATTGAAGGATCTCGATTTCTATTCCGGGACGGTCGACGGCATTTCCGGACCCAACACCCGCAAGGCCATCCAGGACTATCAGCAGAAGGTCGGGCTCAGTGCGTCCGGCGAGATCGACGCGCTTCTGCTCGTTCGACTGTGCGCGGCCCCGAAGACAGGTTCCGTC
>NZ_RZQA01000768.1:0-3114 GCF_004022915.1 Mesorhizobium sp. M7A.F.Ca.US.006.04.2.1 | reverse complement strand
GTTGAGGCCTTGCGCACCGATCGGCGGAAACACATGGGCGGCTTCGCCGACCAGCGCCACCCGATCCCTTGCGAAACGCAGCGGCGTCACCGCCGATAGCGGGTAGATCTGCCGGCCCGGCTCGACAGCCACCCGGCCCAGCATCGACTGCATCTGCTGTTCGACCCGCTGAGAAAGTGTCGCATCGTCCAGCGCGGCGAGCTCGGTCGCGGTCTCGGGCTTGACCACCCAGACCAGGCTGGAGCGATTGCCGGGCAGCGGGACCTGCGTGAACGGACCGGTCTCGGTGTGGAATTCGGTCGAGGTGAAGGCGTGGTCGCCGCTATGGCCGAAATTGAGGACGAGAGCTGCCTGCGGATAGGAGCGGGCCGAAGTCGAGATGCCGGCTGCCTGGCGCGCCGGTGACAACCGCCCATCGGCGGCGACCGCCAGCGCTGCGTCGACCGTGCTGCCGTCGGCGAGGCCGGCACGGACGTGCTCGGCATCGAGATGCCAGTTCGCCACCATCGACCTCAGCCAGTCGATGCCGGGATGCGCAGCAACGGCGCCGGCGAGTGCCGGGGTGAGGACGCTGTTGGGAAGGTTCAGCCCGAATTCATCCTCGTCGATCTCGCTGGCACGGAAGGTGACGACCGGGCTGCGGATCAGCCGGCTGGTGGCGTCGACGATGCGCATCACTTTCAGAGGCGCCGCCTTGGATATGACGGCTTCGAGCACGCCGAGCCGGTCGAGCACTTTCAAGGCAGGGTTCATCAGGGCCGTCGTGCGACCATCGGGGGCGGTGGCCTCCGGCCCGACCAGTGTCACCGGGAAACCTTCGGCGGCAAAACCCAGTGCCGCGATCAGCCCTGCCGGCCCCGTGCCGGCAACCAGTATCCGCGCAGTTTGCTGATGCTCCAAGATCGGCTTCCGGCTTGCAATGCGAGGCGGTCCACCCGACCTGCCGTTCGATCAGCATATAGGTCAGATCATGCCGCTTGATCAACGCGGCGATTCGGCCCATTCGGATGTCATGACCGGCCAGCAGGACGACTTCAGCCATCTCGACCGCGCCGGCCGCGCCATGGCCGGCATCGCGCGCAATCCCCGGGTCACGGTAAACGTCGTTGTCGGCGCTTGCATCCTGCTTGCATGGCTGTCTCTTGCGGCGATGGCAATCCGCGGGGCTGAAACAGGGATTGCGGGCGTCGGCGCCCCTGGCGACACGATCCTTCGCAGCCTGCCGCAACTGCCGCTGCCCTATTTCCTGGAACGGTTCTTTGTGCTGTGCCTCTCACCGGTGCCTTTGGACGCAGGTCTCGGCTTGCAGGCCGGCGCGCTCGTTTCGATGTGGTTCCTGATGGCGATCGCGACGATGCTGCCTTCGGCGGCGCCGATGATACGCACCTATTGCGAGATCGCTGACACGGCACGCATCAAGGGCGAACCGGTCGTTCACCCGCTGCTGCTGGTCGCCGGCTATCTCAGCGTCTGGCTCGCCGCTTCAATTGCGTTCGCGGCGCTGACCTTGGCCGTCCATGCATTCGCTTCGTCAGCCGGGATGCTCGATCCGGTCGTCGGCATTGCCGGTGCGCTCGCTCTGCTGATTGCCGGCCTCTACCAGTTCAGCGGCTTGAAGGAAGCTTGCCTGAAGAAATGCAGGAACCCGTTCTCGATCCTTTTCGCGAGCTGGAGCGCAAGGCCCCTTAACATCTTTCGGCTCGGTGCCGCGCAAGGTCTGTGGTGTCTGGGCTGCTGCTGGGCCTTGATGCTGGTGATGTTCGCCGTTGGCGTCATGAACGTTTTCTGGATGGCGTTGATCGGCCTGTTCACCCTGATCGAAAAACAAACGGCCAGCAGGGTTCCAACCCGGCTGGCCGGTGCGATACTGCTTGTCTGGGCAGCCGCGCTGCTAGTAGTCTCGCTGTGAGTGGGGGAAAATCGATGGCAGACCAGAGCTGGGCGATGAAGGGAGAGCTCGTACTCTCCTGCAATTGCACGGTTTTTTGCCCTTGCGTGCTCTCGCTTGGCAATCATCCGCCGACCGAAGGCTATTGCCAGACATGGGCCGGGTTTCGCATCGATGCCGGCCATTTCGGTGAGGTCGATCTGTCCGGGCTCAATCTTGGGCTGATCATGGAAATCCCAGGCTATATGAGCCGCGGCAACTGGACCGCGGGCCTGTTCATCGACAGCCGCGCCTCTGTCTATGCGGTCAAGGCGCTGACAAAGATCTTCACGGGCAAGGCAGGTGGAACCACATCGCTGCTCTCAATCCTCGTCGGCAAATTCCTCGGTGTCGAGCAGGTGCCGATCACCTATGAGACGCGTGACAAAACGCGTATCTTCCAGATACCCAGGATTATCGACGGAGCGGTCACACCCATCCAAGGCAAGGACCGTGACAAGGATACGGTGATCAGCAATTCGGAATACTGGATCGCGCCCGAGATCATCGTGGCCAGGTCCGACAAGAGCAAGATGCGGGCTTTTGGCCGCAACTGGAATTTCGCCGGCCGTTCGGCCGAAATCTGCAAGCTGGATTGGCGGGGCCCGTGAGCAAGAACACAACGGCCAGGAATTTGGCAGCACGAAAAGCCGCCAAAAAGATCACGGACCGGATTCCGCGCCCGAAGAAGAAGGTCACCTGGCCGCAGGCGAGGGCGTTCTCCGTCCACCTTTTGACCGCCTCGGGGTCGTTCCTGGCCTTCCTGTCGCTCGTGGCGGCAAGTGAAGAGCGCTGGACCGCAATGTTCTGGTGGCTCGGGCTGGCCCTGTTCGTCGACGGCATCGATGGGCCGATCGCCAGAAAACTCGAGGTCAAGGAGATCCTGCCGACATGGTCGGGCGAACTGCTCGACAACATCATCGACTACGTGACCTACGTGCTGATCCCGGCCTTCGCGCTCTATCAGCGCGGCTTCATGGGCGAGGGCCTGTCATTCCTGTCGGCGGCGATCATCGTCGTTTCCAGCGCCATCTACTATGCCGACACCGGCATGAAGACGAAGGAGAATTTCTTCAAGGGATTCCCGGTGGTCTGGAACATGGTGGTGTTCACCCTGTTCGTCATCGAGCCCGGACAATGGGTTTCGTTCGCGGTGGTGGTGGTGGCCGGCGTCCTGACTTTCGTGC
>NZ_RZQA01000767.1:0-3118 GCF_004022915.1 Mesorhizobium sp. M7A.F.Ca.US.006.04.2.1 | reverse complement strand
CAGTTTCTTGACTGGGTGCCCTCAGCTATGGTACATTTTTGCCTATGGTGCTGATTTGCGCCAGTGACCCGCCGCACAGGCGGGTTTTTCGTTTGCTCCGTCAGCCAACACACCGGCGAAGGTTTCCGAGGACCGGTTAACCCGAGTTCGTAGACCCTGGGCATGGCCATGGGACGGCAGTTCGCATCACCGGCGAAGGTCGATCAGAAATAGCGCCTGAGGTTCGTGCGAATACGATCGAGCACGCTGTCCCCGGAAAGGTCCGGCGAGAATTCCTTGCCGGTGATCGCCTCATAAGCCTGCGCGTAAACCCGCGAGGCCTGTTCGACGATCTCGGCCGGTATCTCAGGTATCGGGTCGCTGTAGGGGTTGCAGCGCGCCGAGACCCACGACCGGACGAAATCCTTGTCAAAACTCTCCGGCCGGCTGCCGTCGGCGAGCGCCCGTTCGTAGCTCGATGCGATCCAGTACCGGCTGCTGTCCGGGGTGTGGATTTCATCGGCAAGAATGATGGTCCCGTTCCTGTCGGTGCCGAATTCGTACTTCGTGTCCGCCAGGATCAGGCCGCGCTCGGTGGCGCGCTGCTGGCCGCGGGCGAACAGCCGCAAAGCGTAGCCGGACACGGTGTCCCACTGCGCCTGCGTGAGAAGACCCTGTTCGAGGATCTCGGCTTTCGACAGCGGCTCGTCATGGCCGCCATGCGCGGCCTTGCTGGTCGGCGTGATGATCGGCTCGGCCAGCTTTTCATTGTCGCGCAGGCCGTCCGGCAGGCGGATACCGTACATGTCGCGGTCGCCGCGCTTGTAGCGCGTCAGGATCGAGGTGCTGGTGGTTCCCGCCAGATAGCCGCGCACGACGATCTCGACCGGCAGGATGTCGAGCCTCGTGCCGACGACGGCGTTCGGGTCGGGGTATTCGAGAACATGGTTCGGACAGATATCGGCGGTTTCCTCGAACCAGTAGCGCGCCGTCTGGGTCAGTATCTCTCCCTTGTAGGGGATCGAAGTCAGGATGATGTCGAAGGCACTGAGCCGGTCGGTGGCGATGATGATGCGCCGGCCATCCGCCAGATCGTAGTTTTCGCGGACCTTGCCGCTGTAGTGGCCCGGCAGTTCGGGAATGAACGCGTCAGGGAGGGTCCGCATATGATTTCCTGCCTTCCGCAGAGTGGCCAGAGCATAATTCCGAAAAGTTATGCGCCAAGATAGTGCCATCGCATAGGCTGTCGGGACGATAGATATCAAGCGCGATTGTCGGGAATCCCCGCAAACCTGATCGGTTCGACGGTCGCTTTTTTCACAACTGATGCCGGATGGCGCGGCGACTTCGGAATGCCGTCGCGTCTAGGCTGCAGCCAATTTTTCGGAGCCTCCCATTTCCATCATGCAGACCTATGATTTCATCATCGTCGGCTCCGGCTCGGCCGGCTCGGTCCTGGCTGAAAAACTGTCGGCCTCGGGGCGCTTCTCGGTGCTGGTGCTGGAGGCCGGCGGCAGCGACCGCCGCTTCTACGTGCAGATGCCGCTCGGCTACGGCAAGACCTTCTTCGATCCCGACGTCAACTGGAACTACAAGGCCGAGCCGGACCCGGGGCTCGCCGGCAATGCCGACCACTGGCCGCGCGGCAAGCTGCTCGGCGGTTCGAGCTCGATCAACGCCATGGTCTGGATCAGGGGCGCGCGCGAGGATTTCGATGCCTGGGCCGCCGCCGGCAATCCCGGCTGGGGCTATGACGATCTGCTGCCCGCCTTCAAGGCGCTCGAGGACAACCAGGCCGGCGCAGACCAATGGCGCGGCGTCGGCGGCCCGCTGCATGTCACAGACTGTTCGGGCGCCGTCCACCCGCTGACCAAACGCTATCTCGCCGCCGGCCAGCAGGCCGGCCTGCCCTTCAACCCGGATTTCAACGGCGCTGCCCAGGAAGGCGTCGGCGTCTACCAGATCTCGACCCGCAACGGCCGCCGCATGTCGGCGGCGCGCGCTTTCCTGCGCCCGGCGATGAAGCGCGCCAACGTCCGCGTCGAGATGAAGGCGCTGGCGACCAGGGTGCTGTTCGAGGGCAAGCGCGCCGTCGGTGTCGAATACCAGCAGAACGGCGAGACGAAGTCGGCGCGTGCCGGCCGCGAAGTCATCCTGTCGGGCGGCTCGGTCAACTCGCCGCAATTGCTGCAGCTGTCCGGCGTCGGGCCCTCCGCGCTGCTGAAAGGCCTGGGCATCCGGATGGTCCAGGCCAACGAGAATGTCGGCGCGCATCTGCAGGATCATGTCGGCATCAACTACACCTTCAAGGGCAAGCTGCCGACGCTCAACCAGACGCTGCGTCCCTGGTGGGGCAAGCTGCTGGTCGGCATGCAATATATCCTGACCCGTTCGGGCCCGCTGTCGCTGTCGATGAACAATGCCGGCGGCTTCTTCCGCACCGACCCGGCGGCGACGCGGCCCAACATGCAGCTCTATTTCCAGGCATTCTCGACCGTCATTCCCAAGAGCGGCGAGCGTCCCATCCTGACGCCCGACCCATGGCCGGGCTTTTCCATCGGCCTGTCCAACTGCCGCCCGTCGAGCCGTGGCGAGATCATGATCCGCTCGGCCAATCCGCGCGAGTACCCCAGGATAACGGCCAATGCCTACTCCACCAATGCCGATGTCGAGGAGATGCTGGCGGCGGTGAAATTCGTCCGCAAGATCGCCTCGATGCCTGCCATGGCCGAGATCATCGAGGAAGAGGTTTTGCCAGGCCCGTCAATCACTTCCGATGCAGACCTGATTCAGGATTTCAGGAAGCGCTCGGGCACCGTCTATCATCCGGTCTCGACCTGCCGCATGGGGCCCGATCCGGCGCGCGCCGTCGTCGACCCGCGTCTCAAGGTGCACGGCATCGACGGTCTGCGCGTCATCGACGCCTCGATCTTCCCCGACAACATCACCGGCAACACCAACGCCGCCTCGATCATGACCGGTTGGAAGGGCGCCGAACTGGTTCTGGAGGACCAAAAATGAAGATCACCGACGTCAAGACCTGGGTTGTCGACAATCCGCCGCCCGGCATCGGCGGCAAGTATTTCATCTTCGTCAAGTTGACCACCGATGGCGGCGTCGTCGGCTATGGCGAAGCCTA
>NZ_RZQA01000766.1:0-3124 GCF_004022915.1 Mesorhizobium sp. M7A.F.Ca.US.006.04.2.1 | reverse complement strand
GGATCATTTCGTCTCCGGCGGCTCCTACGGCATCGGTCCGTCGCGGCTGGTCGCGGCGATCATCGAAGCCAGCCATGACGATAACGGCATCATCTGGCCGGAGGCGGTGGCGCCGTTCGACATCGGACTGATCAACATGAAGGCGGGCGACGCCGAGTGCGACGGCGTCTGCGACGAACTGCATGCCGCTTTCGTCGCCGCCGGCAAGGACGTGCTCTACGACGACACCGACCAGCGGCCCGGCGGCAAGTTCGCCACCGCCGACCTGATAGGCCTTCCCTGGCAAGTGATCGTCGGACCGCGCGGTGTCGCCGCCGGCGAGATCGAGATCAAGAACCGCAAGACCGGCGAGCGCGAGACGCTGCCTATCGCGGACGCGAAGAAGCGCTTCGGTGTCGCCGCATGAGCGAGGCGGTGGCGGCAAGATCGGTCGGCGCCGGACCCTTTTCCATCTTCGAGCGCATGGTCGCCTGGCGCTATCTGCGTTCGCGGCGCAAGGAGACGGTGATCTCGGTGATCGCCTCGATCTCGTTCCTCGGCATCATGCTGGGCGTCGCCACGCTGATCGTGGTCATGGCGGTGATGAACGGTTTCAGGGCGGAGCTTTTGACGCGCATCCTCGGCGTCAACGGCCACCTGATCGTGCAGCCGCTCGATTCGCCGCTGGAGGACTATGCGCAGGTCGCCAGCCGCATCAACGGTGTAGCAGGCGTTAAATACGCCATCCCGCTGATCGATGGCCAGGTGCTTGCGCAAGGCAATGTCGGCGGCGGAACCGGAGCGCTGGTTCGCGGCATACGCGGCGAGGATCTGAGCAAGATCGCCATCGTTGCCAGCAACATCAAGCAGGGTTCGATCGCCGATTTCGATTCTGGCGAGGGCGTTGCCATCGGCAAGCGCATGGCTGAGAATCTCGGCCTGACGCTTGGCGATACCATCACCTTGATTTCGCCCGACGGCGACGTGACGCCGATCGGCACCACGCCGCGCATGAAGGGCTACAAGATCGCGGCGATCTTCGAAGTCGGCATGTCCGAATATGACACGTCCATCGTCTACATGCCGTTTTCCGAAGCGCAGCTTTATTTCAACATGGACGGGCGGGCGCAAACGATCGAGATCTATGTCGACAATCCAGACGATGTCGATGCGCTGAAACCGAAAGTGGAGGCGGCGGCGCAGCGGCCGATCGACATGGTCGATTGGCGCCAGCGCAACGAGACCTTCTTCTCCGCGCTGCAGGTCGAACGCAACGTCATGTTCATGATCCTGACGCTGATCGTGCTGGTGGCTGCGCTGAACATCATCTCCGGCCTGATCATGCTGGTGAAGGACAAGGGCCACGACATCGCCATCCTGCGCACCATGGGGGCGTCGCGCGGCGCCATCCTGCGCATCTTCCTGATGACGGGTGCGGCGATCGGCGTGACCGGCACGCTTGCCGGCGTGCTGCTCGGCGTACTGATCTGCACCAACATCGAATCGATCCGCCAGTTCTTCTCGTGGATGACCGGCAAGGTGCTGTTCAATCCTGAACTCTATTTCCTCAGCCAGTTGCCGGCGAAGATGGATCCGCGCGAGACGACCTATGTCGTCCTGATGGCGCTCGGCCTGTCCTTCCTGGCAACGGTGTTTCCGGCATGGCGCGCCGCGCGTCTCGATCCGGTCGAAGCCTTGAGGTACGAATAGTGGCCGAGGTCATTATCGAGCTGAAGAGCGTCGAGCGGCACTACGTCCAGGGACCGCGAAAGCTCACCATTCTCAATGGTGCGGACTTCTCGCTGAAGCGCGGCGAGATGGTGGCGCTGGTGGCGCCGTCTGGCACCGGCAAATCGACGCTGCTGCACACCGCCGGCCTGCTGGAGCGTCCCGACGCCGGCGACGTCATCCTGGCCGGCCGCGCCTGCGGGCGGCTGTCCGACGACGAGCGCACGGCGATCCGCCGCAACGATGTCGGCTTCGTCTACCAGTTCCATCATCTGCTGCCGGAATTCTCGGCGCTGGAAAACATCATGATGCCGCAGCTCATCAAGGGGCTCAGCCGCAAGGACGCGGCCGAGCGCGCGGCGCAGCTGCTCGACTACATGCAGATCGGCAAACGCGCGGCGCACCGGCCGTCCGAGCTCTCCGGCGGCGAACAGCAGCGCGTCGCCATTGCGCGTGCGGTCGCCAATGCGCCGCTGGTACTGCTGGCGGACGAGCCGACCGGCAATCTCGACCCGGTCACCGCGTCCTATGTGTTCGAGGCGCTGGCGGCGCTGGTCAAGCAATCGGGCCTCGCGGCGCTGATCGCCACCCACAATCACGAACTGGCATCGCGCATGGACCGGCGCGTCACGCTAGCCGACGGCAAAGTGGTGCCGCTCTAGGGCACGGCGATACTGGGGTGAGGCCGGCCTGCGAAAGGCGGCTTCCTGCGCTTCCCGTTCTACCCCGTCGCGGTAGAATGGTGCTCGCGTACCCAAAAGTACGCTCCGCTCCGGTTCTCGAAATCCACCATTCTCGGCTCTGCCTGACCCCAGTCTCGTCGTGCCCTGGTCGGCGCTGGGCAACCGTCGTTCGCCCGTCAACCTTTTCTTAACCCTGCCGATCTGATCGCCCGGAAATTCGGACACGGCCGGATTGTGCGCCTTGACATTTGAACAAAATTAGAACAAAATACGAACATATCAACAACAGGAGAGAGTTATGACCGATCTGGTTCAGGATGTCATCTCACTGGTTTGCATGAGCACCTTTCTCGTCTCCATGGCAATCTGGATCGGAGCCATGTGATTTGGCGGCGTTCGCCGCCGTGGGTCCCATGCGGTCGAAGACCGCTCCGCCGTTAAGCTTTTCTTGCCGCAGCGACGTTAGAGTGCCCCGGCAAGACAGGGAGCAACGTCCAGGTGTCGCCCATCGTCACGGCCATTCTGGTGGCCAGCAATCTCGGGCTGATCTTTCTGTTGATGACGGTGCCGCTTGGTTTACGCACGGTCCGGCTGACCCGTCTGGTGGCGATGGATCGGCAGCGCCTCTGGCAGGCGCTGTGGCCGCTCGGCAGCGATGCCGGCTGGTCCGGTGAGATCCTGTCCGCCGAGGCCCCGGACGGCGAGGGCGTGGCCCGCATCACGCTGTCCTGGGA
>NZ_RZQA01000765.1:0-3142 GCF_004022915.1 Mesorhizobium sp. M7A.F.Ca.US.006.04.2.1 | reverse complement strand
GTCTTGAAATGGGGATCCTGGTCGGCACCGTTGTGGATCGGGACGACGCCGACTTCCTTGGCCCATTCCAGATTGTCCTTCGGCGACAAAAGGGTCGCCATCAGCTTCCAGGCGTCGTCCTTGTGCTGCGAGTTGGCGAACATGGCCCAACCGGCATAGCCGAGTGTCGGATAGGATTTGCCGCTCGGCCCGACCGGCAATGGCGCTACCGCGAAATCGTCGGCGCTCATCTTGTCGGCGATGCCGAGCAGCGCGTCCGGATCCTGGTTGAGCATGGCGCAGGTGCCGGAATAGAAGCCGGTGACCGTTTCGTTGAAACCCCAGCTCACCGCATCCTTCGGCGCCAGTCCGTCCTTGTACATGTCGGCCAGCATCTGCAGGCCCTTGACCGAGCCCTCCTCGTTGATCGTCGAAGTGCCGTCCTCGTTGAAGTAACCGCCCTTGCCGGCGGCGATGTTCATGAACATGTGCATGCCATTGAAGGCGCCCGGCCCGCCGCGCAGGCAGTAGCCGTACTTGCCCGGGAGCGCGGAAATCTTCTTGGAATCGGCGACGAAATCTTCAAGCGTCGCCGGCGGGCCATCGAGGCCGGCCTCCTTGAACAGTTTCTTGTTCCAGAACAGCGCGTTCACATAGTAGCCGTAGGGGATCATGAACTGGGTGTTGTTGACGGTCGAGCCGAACTGTTTCGCGCGGTCGCCAAGCGTCTTGGCGTCATCCCATTTGGCCATATACGGGCCGAGATCCTCGAGTTGGGCATTGTTGGCATAGAGGCCCATCCAGCGCTCCGGCATCTCGACCACGTCGGGCGTATCGCCGGCCTGCACCATGGTCAGGAATTTCTCGAACGCCTGCCCCCAGGGCAGCGAGATCAGCTCGACCTTGATGCCTGGATTGGCCGTTTCGAACTCCGCGATCTGCTTCTTCAGGAATTCGGTGCGTGGCGGGCTGGTGATGACTTCGACCATTTTCAGGGTCGAATCGGCCACAGCATTTCCGGCGGAAATCGCCAGTCCCGCAACGGTGGCAAGCATGACGGTCAGTTTTTTCATGTTCAAGACTCCCATTTTGAACCCGCTTGTTATTTTCTGGCTTTTTCGAAGGCTTGGGCGACGTCAGCCCACAGGTCTTCGACACTCTCCAATCCGACATTGAAGCGGATGGTTCGGGGGCTGACGCCGAAGCGCGCCATCGAATTCAGGCCCGGCGTCTGCTCCAGCGACGCCTTGGCCGGCACGACCAGGCTTTCATGCCCGCCCCAACTGACGCCGATGCGGAAATATTTCAGCGCGTCGACGAAGACGGGGATGTCGATCTCGTCCGTAACCTCGAAGGAGAACAGCCCGGCATAGCCGGCCAGCGTCGCCTTGCCCAGGTGGTTCGAATAGACGGGATGGTTGACCCGCTCGACAGCGGCATGCGCCTTCAGCCGTTCGGCGATGGTCAGGCCGCTCTTCATGTGGTGCGGCAGGCGCAGCGGCAGCGTGCGCAGGCCGCGCAGCAAAAGCCACGCCTCGAACGGTGACAGCTTGCCGCCGAGATAGGAATAGGTCTGCTCGTTGATGTGCTTGATGTAGGCAGCCGAACCCGCCACGACGCCCGCGACCGTATCGCTGTGGCCGCCAAGGTATTTCGAGGCCGAATGCAGCACCAGGTCGACGCCATGCGTGATCGGCTTCTGGAACACCGGCGTCGCCCAGGAATTGTCGATCGTGGTGACGATGCCCTGTTCCTTGGCCAACCGTGTCAGATGCGCGATGTCCTGCAGCTCGAACATCATCGAGGTCGGGCTTTCCAGATAAAGCAGCTTGGCGCCGGGAAGTGCCGCCGCGACCGCATCCGGCTCGGAGCCGTCGACATAGTCGACCTTGATGTTGAGGCGCGGCAACAGCCGCTCGAACAAACGGTAGGCATCGCCATAGCAATTGCGCACCGCCACGATGCGCTCGCCCGCACCGACGAACGCAAGCACTGTGGCGCTGATCGCCGCCATGCCACTGGAAAAGCCGCGCGCGGCTTCTGCGCCCTCGAGCGCTGCCACGCGCGCCTCGAACTCCATCACCGTGGGATTGTCGCCGCGCGAGTAGATCGGCTGCCTTCGTTTGCCGGCAAAGGTATCGGCCATCTCGGCATAGTTGGCGAAGGTGAACAGCGAGGTCTGGTAGATCGGCGGCACCACCGCACCGCCGGGGAACGGTTCGTCATGCGCCAAAAGCGTGGCCGCTTCGGTGAGATACTCGTAATCGAAACCTGATGGATGCTCGTTCATGTCTGGCTCGAGAGTTTGAGTTTGGCCGCGCCGCGCTTGAGGTCGTCCTCGACGGTGGCGATCAGCTTGAGCGCCTCGGCGCGAGCGCCCTGCGGATCGCGGGCAGCAATGCGTTCGTAGATGGTCCGGTGGTAGGGAAAGCTGGCGTGGCCGAAGTCACGCACGCCGAGCGGATGCTCCCAGAAGCGGTGAAACAGCTCATGCATGGCGGCGATGATCTGCTCGAACAGCGGATTGCCCGAGACCCGGTAGATCGCCTGGTGGAACTCCCAATCCTCTTCCGACGACATGCCCTCGCGCGTGCGGAACGCCTGTTCCATGATGTCGAGCTTGCGTGCGATCTCGGCAATATCGGCTTGGCTGGCGCGTTCGGCGCAAAGGGCTGCTGCCTCCGCCTCCAGCGCGCGGCGGATCTCCAGCGTCTGCATCAGGCTGGTGAAATCATTGCCGCCGGCCAGTGTCAGCGGCATGTGCAGCATATCAGGCGAAACAGCCGCCTTGAGATAGGTGCCGCTGCCTTGCCGGCGTTCGACGAGGCCGAGCCCTTCCCAGCGTGTCAGAGCCTCGCGCACGGTGTTGCGGCTGACCTTCAGCCGCTCGGCGAGAATGCGTTCGGTTGGGAGTCTGTCGCCCAGCTGCAGGGCTTCGGCGCGAACAAATCCCACCAACGCCTTCAACACGGCGTCGTCGCGCGCCGTGATTTGAATGGGTGGCAGGCTGTTCTGGTCCACATTTCCTCCGAGTGGTCCAATGGTCCAACCAATTCTGCACAGTTGAAAACTCCTGTCAACCAACTGTCAGGAGCACTGTCGGAGGAAGCGACGCAATATTCTCAAGGCGGTCGCGCGATCGCTTCGATCGCGTCTGCTAACC
>NZ_RZQA01000764.1:0-3147 GCF_004022915.1 Mesorhizobium sp. M7A.F.Ca.US.006.04.2.1 | reverse complement strand
TAGCAGGCGGGACCGGGTTCGGACCCGGCACTTTCCGGGCCGGTCTGGATGCGGCCCATGGCGTCGACCCAGGCGATCGAGCCGCCGCCGGCGCCGATCTCGATCATCTCGATGACCGGGATCGAGATCGGCATGCCGGAGCCTTTGCAGAAGCGATAGGTGCGGGCGACCTCGAAGGTCCGCGCCGTGCGCGGCGAATAGTCCTCGATCAGGCAGATCTTCGCGGTCGTTCCGCCCATGTCGTACGAAACGACGGAGTCCAGGTCGAAGCGCCGCGCCACGTCGGCCGCAAAAATGGCACCGCCGGCCGGACCGGACTCGACCAGGCGCACCGGAAATTCGGACGCGGTTTCCACCGAGATCAGTCCGCCGCCCGAGTGGATCATGAACACCGGACAGTTCGCCCCCATCTCCTTCAGCCGCACCTGGAGGCGCACCAGATAGTCGGCCATCTGCGGCCGGACATAGGCATTGGCGCAAACCGTGTTGAAGCGTTCGAACTCGCGCATCTGCGGCGAGACCTCAGCGCTGATGGAAATCGGTATGTCCAGCTTTCTGGCGAGGATCGCGCGTGCCCGCTGCTCATGCACCGGGTTCATGTAGGAATGGATGAAGCCGATGGCGACGGCGCCGAAGCCGCCCGCGGCGATGCTGCCGGCGATCTCGTCGAGCGCTGCTTCGTCCAGCGGCTGCAATTCCTTTCCGTCCGCGCCGATGCGCCCCTTGACCGTATAGCGATGCTCGCGCGGGATCAGCGGCGGCGGCAGCTTCAGGTTCAGATCATACTGTTCGAACCGGTTTTCCGTGCGCATCTCGATGACATCGCGAAACCCTTCGGTGGTGACCAATGCCGTCTTGGCGCCACGCCGTTCGATGAGCGCGTTGGTCGCCAGCGTGGTGCCGTGAATGACGATGTCGAGGTCCGCCAGCGTGATGCCGGCGTCGCGCACGACAATCTCGATCCCGTCGAGGATAGCCTGTTCGGGGGCGGCATAGTTGGTCAGGATCTTGGTCGAAAAGATCGTGCCGCGCACATCGACCACAATATCGGTGAACGTGCCGCCGATATCCGCGCCGAGACGAATGTCATTTGCCGTACTGGTCATGCGTTGGCCTTATGCGAAGCGAGCGCTGCGTCGCGCATTTGGGAAAGGGTTTGACGCGGCGTGATCGCCTCCGGGGAAATATCCAGCTCCAGGACCGCGCCGGTCGCGGATGCCAGCGCCCTGCCGAAAGCGCCGGCGAAATCGCTGGTCGCGCCGACCCGCTCGGCGTGGAAGCCATAGGCCCGGGCGATGCCGACGAAATCCGGGTTCTCGATGTTCGTTCCCGACACGCGCGCCGGATAGTGCCGCTCCTGATGCGCGCGGATGGTCCCGTAGATGCCGTTGTTCAGGATGAGGACGATCGGCTGCGCCCCGGCCTGCATCGCCGTCCCCAACTCCTGGCAGTTCATCTGGAAATCGCCGTCACCGGCAAAGCAGACCACCGTGCGTGAGGGAAAGGCCACTTTGGCCGCGATGGCCGCCGGCAGGCCGTAGCCCATGGCGCCGGATTGCGGTGCAAGCAGCCGCGCCTTTGGCCCGAATTTGAAGAACTTGTTTGGCCACACGGTGAAATTGCCGGCGCCGTTGGTCAGGATGACGTCGTCGGGCAGCGTTTCGCGCAGCCAGCGGCTGACTTCGACCATGTCGACCGGGCCCGGCTGGGCAGGCGCGGTGAACGTGCCCTCATAGCTTTGGCGTGCCTGCGACCGCCACGCGCCCCAGTCGCCCTTGACCGGCGAGAGCGCCTTGGCGAAGGCGTTCGGCCCGGCATGGATGCCAAGCGCCGGCACATAGATCTTGCCGATCTCGCGATCCGAAGCGTGGACATGGATCAGCTTCTGCTTCGGCTGGGGCACGGACAGCAGCGTGTAGCCATCCGTGGTCATCTCGCCGAAGCGCACATTGATCGCCAGGATCACATCGGCGTCCCGGATCAGCTTCTTGACATGCGGGACCATGCCGACACCGGCCTCGCCGACGAAGACCGGTGAGCCATTGTCGAACTGATCCTGGAAGCGGAACGCCGCGACCACCGGAATGTCGGAGGTTTCGGCGAAAGCCTGGAGCACGGCACGCCCGTCAGCTGACCAGTTGGCACCGCCGATCAGGATGACCGGTCTGCTGGAGGCGGCCAGCATGGACCGGGCCTCGGCCAGCGCATCGGCATCGGCCGCGGCCTCGAACACCCTGGCAGGCCCGCTGAGCGCCGCGACATCGGTCGGCGTGGTCAGCATGTTCTCGGGCAGGGCGATCACCACCGGGCCGGGCCGCCCGGTGAGCGCCGTGGTCCAGGCCCGGGCAATGATTTCCGGCAGGCGCTCGACAGCGTCGATCTCCACCGCCCATTTCGCCATCGTGCCGAACACCGCGCGGTAGTCGATTTCCTGAAACGCTTCGCGGCCGCGCATGTCGGTGCCGACCTGGCCGACGAACAGGATCATCGGCGAACTGTCCTGCATCGCCGTGTGCACGCCGATGGACGCATTGGCGACACCCGGTCCGCGCGTCACGAAGCAGATGCCCGGCGAACCCGTCAGCTTGCCATAGGCCGAGGCCATGAATGCCGCGCCGCCCTCGTTGCGGCACAGCACGTAGTCCAGCTTTCCACGAGTGTCGTGCAGCGCGTCCAGCACGGCCAGATAGCTTTCGCCCGGCACACCGAAACTCTTGGTCGCGCCGAGCGCGATCAGGCATTCGACAAGAAGGCGACCGCCATTGCGGATCATGCTGCGACATCCTTCATTCAGGCGGCAAGCGGATCGAGCCTGCCTTTCAGATTCATACGTGCACGCTGGCGCATCGAGACGAAACCAAGAAATGCCGTCTATTCGAAAGTTTTTCTTTCCCGAGAGGCGCGAACCAGGACGTCCGGGTTCATCGTGCCCAGCGGATCGAACGCGCCTTTGAGCCGCGCCATGAGCTCTCGCTCCACCAGGCCGCGATTGCGGTCGGCCATGACCACCTTTGCCCGGCCAAGCCCATGCTCGGCGGCAAAGCTGCCGCCCATCTGAGTGGCAAGAGATGACAGCGCCTCTGCGAACAGCTCGGCCTTGCCGTCGAAATCGGCACGACCTTCCGGCGGAGACAAATTGTAATGGAT
>NZ_RZQA01000763.1:0-3148 GCF_004022915.1 Mesorhizobium sp. M7A.F.Ca.US.006.04.2.1 | reverse complement strand
TGCCGGCATTGGCCAGCGCCTTTCCGACGACGGCTTCCATGGCGCGCTCGTCAAGCACGGGAATGCCGAGAAACTTGCGGGTGATCTCGCGGCCCATGAAGAAATTGGCGACCACGTCGACGTTGGTGCACAGCGAGAGATCCTGGTAGACGGTCTCGATGCCGGCCGCCTTGGCCTCGGCCGGTGATTTGGCGAGGAATTCCTTGCCCTCGAACAGCATGCGGCCCGATGTCGGCTCCAGTCCGCCTGATATGATCTTCACCAGTGTCGATTTGCCGGCGCCGTTGTCGCCCAGCAGCGCCACGACCTCGCCCTTGCCGATCGAGAAGCTGATCCCCTTGAGCGCTTCGATCGCGCCATAGTTCTTGGTGACGTTGTCGAGCACCAGCAGGGGTTCACTCATGCCGCAATCTCCCTGCCTTTGAGAAGGTCGCGCTCGCGTTCGCGTTCGGCCGCGAACATCTGCCCGAAGCGAGGTGACAGAACCCCGGAAACCGCCAGGGCGGCGGCGCCGCGCAGCACGGAATGCTGTCCGCCGCGCGCGACCACGACCCTGGGCGTCGTGCGGTCCTTGCGGGCCGAGACGGAGTTGTGCAGGCCTGCGGCCGAACCAGCCAGCATTTCGAGCAGGTCGGTGGACGCCAGCCCGCCGAGGATGACCGTCTCCGGGTCGAACAGGTTCTCGATGACGGCGACGGCGTTGTGAAAGATCGGTGCGACTTCGGCCACCCAGTCGGCCTCGCTGCCGTTCCAGCGCCGGAGCGCCTCGAGCGACAAATATCTTTCGAGGCAGCCGCTGTTGCCGCACGGGCAGGCCTCGCCGCCGGGAATGACGGGAATGTGTCCGATCTCGCCGGCATTTCCCCAGGCGCCGCGCAAGGCGCTGCCGTCATGAACCATGACGCCGCCAAGGCCGACGCCGAAATAGAGATAGTAATATTCGGAAAACTGGGCGCCGAGGCCATAAAGGCGCTCGCCCATGGCGGCCGCGGCCATATCGGTTTCAAAGAAGGCCGGCAATCCGGTGGAGGCCGCCAGCCGTTCGCGCAGCGCGACATCCTTCCAGCCGGTCATGGTGGTCGGCCCCACGAAACTCATGGACTCCACGTCGAAGGGGCCAGGCAGGGCCATGCCGACGCCCAGCACCCGTCCGCCAGCCCGCAGTCTGGTCAATTCCACCACCATCGCCCCGATCAACTCGAAGGCGTGGTCCGGCGTCGCGTTCGGCGCTTCGCGGTAGATGCTCTCGATCACGTCGCCGCTCAGATTGATCAAGGCGGCGCTGATACCAAGCGGGGTGATGTGGATGCCGACGGCATAGCCGCCCTCGGGGTTGATCCGGAGCGTCGCCGGCGGCAGGCCGCGCCCCTTCGGCTCTTCGCGCAGCGACAGGATGTAGTCCTGATCTTCCAGTTCGCGAACGATGGTCGATACGGTCTGGACGGTGAGGCCGACGCGCCGGGCGATCTCGCCGCGCGCGATCGGCCCGTGCAGGCGGATGGACTCAAGCACGATGCGCCGGTTGTATGGCCGCCCGAACTCCTGATTGGTCCCCCGCAGTGCCATGCCTTGCGCCCCTTAGGAGAGGATAGCTTGGCACCGCTTATTTATTCAGTCAAATGGAATTCAAAAATAAATGATAGTGAAACACAAATCTTGGGAAGGCCGGGTATGGACGTACCCGGTTCAGGACCTGCCCACACGCCGCCCTGGCCGATTGCCGCCATGGCGAAACCTCTTCAATGGTGAGCGAACCCGCGACCGTTGATGACAAAGCATGGAGCAAAGATGATCGAATTGCCGTTTGCCCGCGACGAGTACCGACAGCGGCTTCGCAAGATCCGCACCGAGATGGCCAAGCGCGGTCTCGAGCTCCTTGTCGTCAACGACGTTGCCAACCAGCATTACATCACCGGCTATGACGGCTGGTCGTTCTACACGCCGCAGGTGGTGCTGGTTCCAATCGAGGAGGTCGAGCCGGTCTGGATCGGGCGCGCCATGGATGCGGCCGGCGGTCTTCTGACAGCCTGGATGAAACCGGAAAACGTGGTCGGCTTTCCGGAAGACCATGTCCAGCGAGGCGATCGCCATCCCATGGACTGGATTGCGAACTGGATTGTCGCCAGGGGCTGGGGGAGCCGCCATATCGGCATCGAACTCGAAGCCTATTATTTCTCCCCCAAGGCGCACGCCCGGCTTGTCGCCGGACTTCCCAATGCAAAATGGCACGATGCCGACCTGCTGGTGAACTGGATCCGCGCGGTCAAATCGGCGCCCGAGATCGCCTATTTGCGCAAGGCGTCGACGCTCGCCGAAGCGGCCGTCACGCGAGCCTTCGAGGTGATCGCGCCGGGCGTTCGCGAATGCGATGCCATCGCCGCCATCCAGGCGGCGCAGATCGCGGGCAGCCAGGATTTTGCCGGCGACATCACAGCGCTTCCGCCGACAATCCTCGGTGGCGAGAATGCCTCGGCGCCGCACATCATGTGGAGCGACAGGCGGTTCGGAGAAAACGAGACGATTGCGCTGGAACTTGCCGGCGTTTGCCGCCGCTATGCCGCCGGCCTCGCCAGGACCATGCAGCTTGGCAAGACGCCGACAAATGTCTCGGATACCGCCAAAGCGGTGATCGAGGGCATGGACGCGGTGCTCAACGCGGTCAGGCCGGGAACGACTGCCGAAGCGGTCGAAGCTGCCTGGCGCAAGGTCATCCAGCGCTACGGACTGAAGAAGGAATCGCGCATCGGCTACTCCATCGGCGTCGCCTATCCGCCGGATTGGGGCGAACACACGATCAGCCTCAGGCCGGGCGACAAGACGGTGCTTGAACCGGGCAACGTCGTTCATTCCATCCTTGGCATGTGGATGGACGGCTGGGGCATCGAGGTCAGCGAGACCATCCTGGTCACCGAAACCGGCCACGAGACCCTGACGAAGTTCCCGCGAGAGATCCATGTCAAATCCTGAGGGTTCGGCCACGGCGGGTGGTGTTGCGAAAACCGTGACGACCGATATCGACGCCGGAATTCTCGACCGGATGATCGAGGTCCGTCGCCATCTGCACCGCAATCCCGAGCTTTCGAACCAGGAGGCCGGCACGCAGCGTTACCTCAGGCAGATGCTGGTGGATCAGGGAATCGTCGACATT
>NZ_RZQA01000762.1:0-3149 GCF_004022915.1 Mesorhizobium sp. M7A.F.Ca.US.006.04.2.1 | reverse complement strand
GCCACCGACCATGCCGAGGAAATTCTGGAGGAAAAATATCTGGTCGAATTCTACGACAAGGTCGCCATTCCGGCGCTTCTGCTCGGCGAGCAGGACCGCATCCGTGGCGTAATGGGCGACCAGCAGCGGCGGCAAGTGGCGGCCAGCGCCCAGATGCTCGTGGCCAATCTCGCCGACAGCGCCCAGGAGGAGGCGGCTGAGGACGATGAGCCGGCCGCGACCGGGGATGCCGGCGCGGATGCGGCAAAAGAGGCGGAGGGAGAGGGTGAGACCGATCCCCAACTGCCCGATGGCACCGACATGTCGGTTCTTTGTGCCGGCGGGCGTGGCGAACTCGACGATGCCGCCGCCGCCATGCTGGCGCAGGTGCTCGAAGTCCAGAGCGCCACTGTGTCGAGGGCGAGCTTCGCCGATATGGAACCGGCGAGCATTCGTCGCCTCGAACTCGACGCTGTCGACACCGTCGTGGTCGGCTTCCTGAACCGGGATTCCGTCAAGCACGCCCGCTTTCTGGTTCGCCGATTGAAGCGCGCCAAGGTCGCTCTGCGGGTGGGCATCATATTCTGGTCGGAGGCCGGCAACGACGACAAGGAGGCGGCCGCCAAGCTGGCCAATGACATCAATGCAGACTTCGTGGCGCATAGCATGGTCGACGCAGTGCGTGGCGCCCTGTCCAGGGGGCCGCCGGTCGCGCTCAAGCTCGCAGCCAAGCGTCGCTTGGGCCGGCGGCCGCCCGTCGCGAAGAAAGCGCCGCTTGCGGTTGCAAGCTGAGGCCGCCAGCGCCCCTTACGTCCAGAAATGGCACACCGTATGGAAGAACAACGGCGCGGCGAAGACCAGGCTATCGGCACGGTCCCTCATGCGGCCACGGCCTTCGATCAGGTGGCCTCAGTCCTTGACGCCCTGATCGTCTTCGAAGCGGCTGGCGTCACCTTCCGCTAGAAGGATTGTCGCCGCGACGGCACCGACCGCCAGCAGGTCATGACGCTCGCCACAGACGAGTTCATCCGCCGGTTCCTGCTCCATGTCTGCCGCGCGAGTTCCATCGCATCCGCCACTATGGCTTGCTCGCAGGCGGCTCTCGCGAGACTGCCTCGCGCTAGCCCGCCACCTGCTCGCGGCTGCGCCTCCGTCACGAACGATCCGCCGGCGGAACCGGACGCCTTCCGCCCGCAGTCCCCGTGCTGCGGCGGGCGTATGATCTAATAGAGGTGTTCGACCGGTGCCGGCAACCGCGCGGACCGCCAAGCCAAACAGCGACAAACCGGGAGAACGACTCATGACCCGGCATGGCCCCGCTTCCTCGTACGACGGCGCCCTGCCGGCGCGGGTCAACGGGAAGGTATGCGCGCCTCCTATGGCGCCGGTCGTCAGGCACGTGAAGCCCGTCGCAATCACCGCAAGAAGCTCTCCGACCTCGCCCAGAAGCCGCATGCTCGACCAGCCATCAGTGCCCCTGCGGGTGTCCGCGATAGACGCCGGCACACCCCGAAACAAAAATCCCCATAGCTCACCGCGCCCGGACCCCGGGTTCCGGCATGAGAGGCTTCGTGCACCCGACGGCACCCGAAACCCTTCAGCATGCCAGTCGTTAAGCAGCTGACCGTCCCCGTGCCGCCGGATCATCCCTTCCACATCATCGATCGGAGAACAGCCTGCACATGCTCGGCGAGATCGAGTTCGCCGCGCGCCTCGATCTCTAAAATATATTGGGCCTTGGCCAGGCGATCCCCTTCCCGAACCGCAGCATAGCTGCAGATGGCGAGCAGCGCCCTCTCCTCCTCCCGGCTGGCTCTAGCGGGGTCGCTTTTGCCACCGGCTATTCCGTGCAAGGCTTCGCCGAAGGACAAGTATGCTGCCTTGTGAACTTCAATCAGCATTCGCATATTGTCGGACGGTTCTGGGTCTTGGCCCGGCGGCTCCATGCCGACTGCAGTTGCCGCAACCGTCGAGGTGACGACTGCACTGCTGGATTGGAAGAGCCAAGCGCGACGGTTGATCCTGGACGTGGCGAACTCTCCATTGCTTGGGGGCACTCGAAACGGTGACGTAACATCATCAGACCGTAACACGCCGGTTTGCGCATTTGTGTCAGGATGAAAGGTCCCCTGTCAGCCGACAGCGACTGCGGCTGAGGATGCGCAGCGCCCGCCATCTCGGACAGATGCCGCGCCCTACAAGCCGGGAAGAAGCTTGGATCGGGCCAGGCTAGTCGCGGCAGAGGCGCTTCCATTGAGGCCGTGAAACCTATGCTTCCAAGCGCGGCGGGGAGTCCCAGCGACAAGCCTGCGTTCGGCCGCCACCCTACGGCCGGCGCTGGCTATGTCGGCTGTTGCCGAGCCGCAACGACGGCCACTTAGGCAGCCGTGCCGACCAGCGATGGCGAGTCACCGCAAGCCAGCGCGACGAGATTCTGACGTTGAAGATCCCTCGGCTCGGGCGACAAGATCGATGGCGAAATTCGCACGTTGTAATCGGGACGAAGGACCGATGGGACTACGCGGTCATTGCCTCAGGCGGATTTTTCATCGCTGGAAAAGACAGCATCGTCGTCCCGCTTCGGTATCTGCAAGTCGATGAGGAGCGAAACAGCTTTTACCTGCGCATCTCTAGTGCCGATGTGAACGCCGTTCCGTTGATGCCCGACCAGGAATATCTGTGGCTCGCCGATGAAGCATGGCGGGCGAAGAACGAAAGGATCTTCCAGAAGTTGATCCCTGACTCGGTTCGATAAGTAGCGGTCGCAATTTGATGATCATGCTGTCGATTGTCCTATTGCTTTGGGTCCCACGGCGGTCGCGTCGAACGACAGACGCGCTTTGGCTTTCGTTGGGATAGAGGATCGGCTATGGAACCAGTTGCTGGTTGCAGACATGGAATCGCGCAGCCAAAACGAGGGCCCGGAGGATCACCATGCATCTGACGAACGAGAGCATCATAGTCATATTGGTGGTCGGCCTTATTGCCGGATGGTTGGCCGGAAAGATCGTGCGGGGCTCTGGCTTTGGTCTAATCGGGGACATCGCAATCGGAATCATCGGCGCGTTCATCGGGGAATGGCTGCTGCCCCGCCTAGGCGTCCATCTCGGGAGCGGAACGATAAGCTTGATCGTTAATGCCACCCTCGGGGCGATTTTCTTCTCCTAATC
>NZ_RZQA01000761.1:0-3163 GCF_004022915.1 Mesorhizobium sp. M7A.F.Ca.US.006.04.2.1 | reverse complement strand
GTCCTGCATCTCGGCGACATAGTGCTCGTCGACGTCGATCAGGTTTTCCAGCACGCTGCCTTTCGGCCCAACGACATGCGGCTCGATGTTGACCGCATACATGTAGGCGTCTTCGTGGAAAGGGAACGGGAAGCGCCTGATGTGCTCAGGGCTGTTCCTGAAGGTGAAGTCGTCGCGGAACGTTTCCTTGCGAAAGGTGATGCCCATGATTTCCTCCTAGCGCTCCAGGACCAGCGACCGGCCCTCGAAGCGCGACACGCACGGCATGATCTTCTTGCCCGAACGGTGCTCTTCCTCGCTCAGCCAGTGGTCGTTGTGGATGAACTTGCCGTCGCAAGAGATGACGTTGGTTTCGCACTGGCCGCAGACGCCGCCGCGGCAGAGATAGGGCGGATCGACGCCGGCCGCTTCGATCGCTTCCAGCAGGCTCTGCTGCTCATCGACGCGGATCGTCTTGCCGCTGACGGCAAGCGTCACGTCGAAAGGCAGGCCAGGCTGGGGGGCCGCGAAATGCTCGAAATGCACAGTTTCCGATGGCCAACCGAGGCTTGCCGCGCGATCACGCACCCAGTTGATCATGCCGGCCGGGCCGCAGACATAGAGATGCGTGCCGAGCGGCTGCGTCGACAGCAGCCGGTCGAGTTCGATGCGCTCGTCAAGGTCGTCATGATAGAGCCTGACCCGTCGGTCGTAGCGCTCGCGCAGCACATCGGCGTAGGTGCCGAGCGATGCGGTGCGGCAGGTGTAGTGCAGTTCGAAATTGCCGCCTTCCGCCGCAAGCTGAGCGGTCTGCGCCATGAACGGCGTGATGCCGATGCCGCCGGCCAGCATCAGATGCTTTTTGGCGCGCAGGTCGAGCGAGAACAGATTGACGGGATAGCTGACCACCATCTCCATGCCGGGCTTGACGTTCCGGTGCATGAACAGCGAGCCGCCGCGGCCGACATCGTCGCGGCGCACCGAGATCGTGTATTCGCGCGTGTCGAGCGGCGAGCCCATCAGCGAATAGGGGTTGAGCCTGGTGCGTTCGCCGTCGCGCATCTCGACCACGACATGGGCGCCGCCGGAAAAGGTCGGCAGCAACTCGCCGTCGCGCCGGCGGAAATGGAAGCGGGTGACGAGGTCGTTGACCGGGACGACGTCGCTGACCACGACATCGAGTTTTGTTGTTCCGGCGCTCATCGGAAAACCTCCTCCATCGGAGGAATCTCGCTGCGATCCTCGGCGTTGATGCAGACGCCCTGGAACGCCGCGATGCGCCTGGAATAATGATCGCGCACCAGAAGCAGCAGGCCGCAATGCGCGCAGGTCGCCGGCTGCGTCGTCACATTCTCGGTGATGCCCTTGCAGTGGACGCATTGCATGCGCCGCGCCAGCGAACCGCGGTGCTCGGTCTGGATCGAAGTGTGGTCGATGCCGGCTTCAAGCGCCACCTGCATCGCCTGGCCGATCAGGCCCTCAGTGCCGGCGAGATAGAGGCGCAGGCCCATATGCGCATTGGTCAGTGTCTGCCTAAGCCGTGGCAGCAGGCTGGCGAAGGATGGCGACAGATGAAACTGCGCCGGTCTCAGCGCTTCGAGGGCTGCGGTGTGTTTGCCGTCAGGCCCGGGAATGAAGACGATTTCGGCGTCGTCGAAAAACCCGGGCGGCGCCCTCCCGGCCATCTCCGCTATCGCCAGCGCCCCTTCCGCATCCGCGATAAAAAGATGATGCTTGCCGGGCTGCGGAGACAAGGTTCCGTAAACAGGCCGGCTGATGATGCTTTTGGCTGCCATTTAAGTCTTCGTGCCTTCGAGCGCTTCACCGTTTCATAGAAACGGCGGACCGCTCTATCTCTTTGCTTTGACGCAATTCCGGACGGAAAACCGTTTCACACTTTTCCTGGAACTGCTCGAACCCCTCGCTGTTGATTATGCCTCAACCTTTCGCCGTGCGCTTGGTCTTCTTGGGATCGTCGAATGGCAATGGCTGGGCGGTGGCCTTGATGGCGCCGCTCCTGTTGCGGATTTCGAGCTTGGTGTCCTTGACCGCGCAGTCGACGTCGAGGCGGGCGATGCCCATCGATTTCTCGACCAGCGGCGAATACATGGCGCAGGTTACCACGCCCACCTTCTTGCCGTCGCGATAGACCGGCGCACCCTCATCGGCCGGCTCCTTGCCGTCGAGCAGAACGCCGTAGATCTTGAAGCGCTCCTTACCCTTGAGGCGATAATGCTCCTCGGCGCCGCGGAAGCCGGTCTTTCCGGGGCTGACGGTGAAGTCGAGGCCGAGCTCCCACAGCGTGTCGCCGGGTCCTTCGTTCTCGAACGGATATTTCTGCGAATTGTCGTAGGGGTAGAACAGCAAATAGCTTTCCACCCGCAGCATGTCGAGGGTGGTGAAGCGGCACGGAATGATGCCGGCGCTCTTGCCCTCGTCGAGGATCCTGTCCCAGATCGTGCCGGCATCCTGGCCGCGGCAGAAGATCTCGTAGCCGCGCTCGCCGGTGTAGCCGGTGCGCGAGATCATGACGGGCAAACCGAACAGTTGCGTCTGCATATGATGGAAATAGTTGAGGTCGCGAATGCCCGGCACATGCTTGGCCAGATAGTCGACGGCGGTTGGCCCCTGCAGCGAAAGATCGTGCAGATTGTCGTCGAAGCGCAGCGACACGTCGCGGCCCATAGCCGCCCGCTGCAACTCCTCATGACCGGTGCCCGAACCATGCACGACCATCCAGGCATTGGGGCCGGTGCGGTAGAGGATGCAATCGTCGGTGAATTTTCCCGCCTCGTTCAGCATGCAGGCATAGGCCGACTTGCCGGGGTAGATCTTTTCGACGTCGCGCGTCGTCGCCAGGTCGATCAGGTGTGAAGCATGCGGCCCGGTGATGTGCACCTTCTTGAGGCCGGAGACATCCATCAGGCCAGCCTTGGTGCGGATGGCGATGTACTCCTCGTCGGCATCCTTGTCGTAGGTCCAGGCGGTTCCCATGCCGCTCCAGTCTTCGAGCTTCGAACCGAGCGCTCGGTGGCGATCCGCCAGGGTCGAAAATCTCCAGGATGCCGTCATCCGCTCGTCCTCCGTTTGGATAATGCTCTGCTGTTCCCTGCCCCCTGCGCAGTGGCGGGAGCTTTGACCGAATATTGATCGCAAACGCCAGGACGCCGCAATACCCATAAGC
>NZ_RZQA01000760.1:0-3165 GCF_004022915.1 Mesorhizobium sp. M7A.F.Ca.US.006.04.2.1 | reverse complement strand
CTTGTACGCGGCCTTCATGTCGCCCTGGTCGACCAGTTCACGCGACAGCACCCGGCGCTCGACCCACCAGGCATCCGGATCGACCAGAGCTTCGCGATCGGTCGGTGCCTGCATCACAATGGCTGCAGCGCCGGCAAAATCCTCCTGCTTGCGCAAATATTCGGCCTGCGCGAAGAAGTAGCCGGCCGAACGTTGCATTGCCGGCACGGCCTTCAGCAGCTTGGGCGCGTTCTTGTCGCCTTTGTCGGCCGCCGCCCATGCATCGGCGAGCTGCTGGGCGCCGGCGAGGCCGGCGACGCGCAGCGCGGAATTCGCGCGGTCGGCATAGAACATGCGCTCCATGCGAAAGCGGTGGTCTGCGGCCGGGATCAGGCTGCCGAATTCCTTGATCAGCGCCGCCTCGTCCCTGGCCTCCAGGATCGCGGTGCGCCAGAAGGGCGACAGCACGGAACGCGCCGCCTTGGTATTGCTGGACGCCACATAGGCGCGGGCGAGAACCATCACGCCTTCGAATGTCTGCGGCTGGCTGCCATCGAACGCCCTGATGACGATGTCGGGGGCAGGGTTCTCTCGATAGAGCGCGCGCTCGCTGTTCTTGCGAAGGGCTACGGTCCCCGGCCAGTTGGGCAGCATCTTGGCCGCAGCAGTGATATCATCGCTCGGAACCTTGTCGCCGCCATAAAGCGCGATCGCCCAGGCAAGGATATGCTGGTCGAGCGACTGCGCCGGAAGGGCATCGCGCACGCCACGAGCGCGGGGACTATCACCCTGCGCCAACGCATCCAGTCCGCTTTTCAAAGGGGCGACGTCGGGCAAGGGCGCCTGTCGCGTTCTGTCCTGCAGGTCTGGCAGCGCAATTGCCGCGCCTGGAATCGGAATGGCTGAGGTGACCCGTGCGTCCACGCTGCCGCTGATCGCCATGCCCGGCATCAGCGCGAGCGCGGCGCCAAGCAGCGCGAGAAGGTGAGGCCGACCGCCCGGCATGATCCTTAAATCTTTCCTTGTCCTGGCATTCCACAAGCTGGCGAAGATGCCTCGAAGCCTAAACTTAGGTCGTGAAGAGCCCGTAAACAAAGAGTTAGCGAGGCCGTTCGAATTGCGCTTGCTGGCACCATGGCAATGCTTGCCGCGCAACCATGTCGAGACTATGGTGCGCCGCTTCGCTTTCGGTTAGAAGGCGCGACCACAAACACCGACACAAAACACCAGAAGTGCCAAGGAGTTGGACGATATGCTGAGAGGCTCGCTTACTGCGCTCGTGACACCGTTCGAAAAGAGCGGGCGTTTCGACGAGAAAGCCTTTCGCGCATTCGTCGAATGGCAACTCGCGGAGGGCACGACGGGCCTGGTGCCGGTCGGCACCACCGGCGAGTCGCCGACACTGTCGCATGACGAGCACCGCCAGGTCGTCAAGGTATGCATCGAGGTGGCCAAGGGACGAGTTCCGGTCGTCGCCGGCGCTGGTTCCAACAACACCGAGGAAGCCGTCGGGCTCGTGCAGTATGCCGAGAAGGCCGGCGCCGATGCCGCCCTGGTCGTCACGCCTTATTATAACAGGCCGACGCAGCGCGGCCTGTATGAGCACTTCGCGGCGGTCGCCAGGGCGACCAAGCTGCCGATCATCATCTACAACATCCCGCCGCGCTCGGTCATCGACATGATGCCGGACACGATGGGCCGGCTCGTGCACGACTTCAAGAATATCGTCGGTGTCAAGGATGCCACCGGCAAGGTCGAACGGGTTTCCGAGCAGCGTGCCACGTGCGGCAAGGATTTCATCCAGCTTTCGGGCGAAGATGCTTCGGCGCTTGGATTCAACGCGCATGGCGGCGTCGGCTGTATTTCGGTGACGTCGAACGTCGCGCCGCGGCTGTGCGCCGAATTCCAGGAGGCAACGCTTGCCGGCGACAGCGCCAAGGCGCTGGATCTGCAGGATCGCCTGCTGCCGCTGCACAAGGCGATCTTCATCGAGCCTGGCGTTTCCGGCGCCAAATACGCGCTGTCGAAGCTAGGCAAGGTCG
The DNA here is from genome assembly GCF_004022915.1 of Mesorhizobium sp. M7A.F.Ca.US.006.04.2.1. Taxonomy (NCBI): domain Bacteria; kingdom Pseudomonadati; phylum Pseudomonadota; class Alphaproteobacteria; order Hyphomicrobiales; family Phyllobacteriaceae; genus Mesorhizobium; species Mesorhizobium sp. M7A.F.Ca.US.006.04.2.1. The sequence continues at coordinate 1,144 of NZ_RZQA01000760.1, read as the reverse complement.
AAAACGTGCTGCGCTCGCCGCTGGTGACGATCGAACAGTCGACTGCCGACAAGATCGATGCGGCTATGAAGCACGCCGGCTTGATTAATTAGGGATGAGGCGCCACCTCTCCGCATCATGAATCAAGTCAGAAAAGCCGATCCCAACAACAAGACCGTTTCGGAAAACCGCAAGGCGCGGTTTTCCTATGAGGTGCTCGACACGGTCGAGGCCGGTCTGGTGCTGACCGGCACCGAGGTCAAGTCGCTGCGCCAGGGCCAGGCCAACATCCAGGACAGCTACGCCTCGGTCGAAGGCGGCGAGATCTGGCTGATCAACTCCTATCTGCCGGAATATCTGCAGGCCAACCGCTTCAACCACGAGCCGCGCCGCCGCCGCAAGCTGCTGCTCAACAAGCGCGAAATGGCGAAACTGTCGCAAAGCGTCGACCGCGAAGGCATGACGCTGGTACCGCTGAAAATCTATTTCAACGACCAGGGCCGCGCCAAGCTGCTGCTCGCCGTCGGTCGCGGCAAGAAACTGCACGACAAACGCGAGAGCGAGAAGCAGCGCGACTGGTCGCGCGAGAAGGGCCGGCTGTTAAAAGAGCGTGGGTAGGCTGGGGCCATTCGCTTGAAGAACCGGATTGTCCTCTTTGGTCTGGCCAGTCTGGTCTTGGTATGTTTCGTCGCAGCAGGCGGCTACATCTATTTCAGGGCATTCTCGCCGGACCGCGACAAATATCCGCTCAGGGGCATCGACGTTTCCCATCATCAGGGCCGGATTGACTGGCCGCGTGTCGCCGCCGACGATGTCGCCTTCGCAGTCATCAAGGCGACCGAAGGCGGCGATCATGTCGACGATGCCTTCGCGAGGAATCTGGAAGAGGCCCGCGCCGCCGGTCTCGCCGTCGGCGCCTATCACTTTTTCACCTTTTGCCGACCTGGCGCCGACCAGGCGAAGAATTTCATCTCGGTTGTGCCGCACGACCAGCCGCTGCTGCCGCCGGTCGTCGACATCGAATTCGGCGGCAACTGCCCGCAGCGGCCGACGCCCGAACAATTGAACGCCGAACTGGCCGCGTTCCTCGCTCTAGTCGAGGCGACGTTCGGCAAGCCTGCGATCGTCTATCTGACCGATGAGGCAGCGCAGACCTATGCAGGGC
>NZ_RZQA01000075.1:0-12317 GCF_004022915.1 Mesorhizobium sp. M7A.F.Ca.US.006.04.2.1 | reverse complement strand
TTGCCGTTGTCTGCGTTGGGTGCGCCGGTGACCAGGCCGATTTCATAGGGCAGCGCGAAGGTGGAGCGCACACCGTCAGGTCCAGCCGGCCAGAACACCTTGATATTGGGATTGTCGGCCATCTGCGACATGTTCATCTGCAGATCGCCATTGGCGACATGCAGCTCACCCTTGTTGACCAGCGCGGTCAGCTTGCCGGTCGAAGCGGAGGGGCCGACATTGTTGTCCTGCAGCTTCTTCATGAACTCGAAGCCGGCATCCTCGCTGCCGAAGGCGTGGATGATCTGCAGCATGACGGCGGTGCCGTCACCGGCCTGGCCGGGGGTAGAATACTGGATCTTGCCCTTGAACTTCGGGTCGAGCAGGTCGTTGTAGGCCTTTGGCGCTTCCGGCAGGACGGCACTGTTGTAGATGAAGTTCATATAGTTGTTGACCAGCGGCCGGTACTTGTCTGTGCCGCCATCGATCTGGTCGGCGGCTTCCGGCTTGTAGTCCTGCAGCAGGCCGTCAGCCGCGGCCCGCTGCACGAAGGGCGGCAAGGTCACCAGCACGTCGGCCTGCGGATTCGACTTTTCCTTGGCGACACGCTCGACGACGCCGCCGGAACCTGCCTCGATATACTGCACGGTGATGCCGGTGGCCTTGGTGAAGGCGGCGAATTCGGTCTCGAACCAGCTGCCATTGCCGTCATGCAGGCCGTCGGCGGAATAGATGGTGACGACGCCGTCGGCGAGTGCCGGTCCGACAAGAGCCGACGACGCCAACAGCGACGCGGCTAAGGCCATAGCTATGGTTGCCTTTTGCAATTTCATGCTCAGTTCCCCTTTGATTGATGGCACATTCTGCGATGCACTGTGACGATCTCGCCTGTAGGCCGGAGCCTTATGCGGCACCGTTCGATCTCGTCGTTGTGCCGACTTTGGGGACTGAGGATCGATAAGTAAAATCTATTTATTTTATGAGAGGCAAACTTTACCTGATAGTTGTCATGGAACTGTCGCAACGCTGGCCTGGCTTCGATTCCGGCCTCGCGGAAGGCCCGCGATTGGCTGCAGAGATGGTGATGGTCAGCCGAATGAAACCCCAGATGTCTGCGCCCGCAGCCGCGGGTCGAACGAACGAACGGTAACCGGCCGGCCTTCGAGAATTTCGAAGCAGCGCGCGAGCGTGTCGTCTTCGAGCCGGCGCATGGCCCCCTGCGTGAAGAAGGTGAGATGCGGAAACAGGATGACGTTGTCGCGGCCGAACAGCGCGCTCATCGGATGGCCCGATTTGGCCAGCGGCTCGACCGAATAGACGTCGAGCCCGGCGCCGCCGATGCGCCCCGAGATGATCGCCTCGACAAGGGCGGCCTCGTCGATCAGCGCGCCGCGCGAGACGTTGACGATGATAGCGGAAGGCTTCAGGCAAGCGAGCTCGGCTTCACCAATCAAGCCGCGCGTCCTGTCGTTCAGCACGCAGTGGAGGGAAACGAAATCGCAGGCGCGCAGCATGACGTGGAGGTCTTCTACCTTCTCGATGCCGGCGGTGCGCATGGTTGCGACATCGACACCGGGATCGAAGCCGAGAACGCGCGCGTGAAATCCTTGGCCTGCCATGCGCGCCATGCTGCGGCCGATCTTGCCGCAGCCGACGAGCCCAAGCGTGGCGCCGGACATGTCGCGCCCCAGCCAGCGTTGCTCGGGCCAGATCCAACCATCACGTGACACCGCCGCGGTGATGGAGGGCAGCCGCTTGGCCAGCGCGATCATCAGCGCGAAGGCGCCTTCGGCGACGGTTTCCTCAGCATAATCCGGCACGTTGACAACGGGAATGCCACGCCGCATCGCGGCGGGGATGTCGATGGCATCGACGCCGACGCCATATTTGACAATGCCGTTCAATCTGGGAGCCGCCTCGATCACCCGTGCGGTGATCGGCGTGTAGCACATCAGCAAAAGATCGGCGTCCGCAACGGCCTGCATGAGATCAGCTTCGGGGATGCCGTCCGGCAGCGTCACCAGTTCGACCCCCCTCGCCCGCAAGCCGGCGTCGATGCCGGGACATTCGAGTTCGCGGTCGGTGCGCACGGCCTTCATGGTCAGGCCGCCAGCACCGTGCGCTCGACGATGTCGAGCGCGCCGTCGAGGTCGGTTTTCGAAATGACCAGCGGCGGCGACAGCGTCAACACGTTGCCTTGGCTGATCTTGAAGCTCAGCCCCTGTTCAAGGCAAGCATAGAAGACGCGCTCGGCGAGATCGCGTGCCGGCTGGCGCGTATCGCGATCCTCGACGAGCTCGACGCCGACCATCAGTCCCCTGCCCCTGACGTCGCCGACATGGGGCGACCGCGCCATCAGGTGCTGCATGCGCCCTAGCATGTGCCGACCGAGTTCGGCCGCGCGCTCGACCAGCCCTTCCTCCAGGATGATGTCGATCGTCGTCAATGCGGCGCGGGTCGTCACCGGGTTCTTCTCGTGGGTGTAGTGGCCGATCGCGAAGCCACCGGTGACGTCGAGATCGCGGCGCGCGATGATGGCGGCAATCGGCAGGACGCCGCCGCCGAGCGACTTGCCGATGACGACGATGTCAGGCGTCACATCATCATGCTCGTGCGCGAAGAATTTGCCGGTCTTGCCAAGGCCGGTCGGGATCTCGTCGAAGATCAAGAGCGTGCCGTGCCGGTCGCAGGCCTCGCGCACCCGCTTCCAGAAGCCCGGCGGCGGCGGGTTTGGCGTCGCCCGCATCGGTTCGGCGACGACCGCCGCCACGTCCTGCTCGCGGCCAAGGACGTAGGCAATCATGTTGGCGCAGGCGAGGCCCGATGCTTCCAGGGAATCGTGGCCATAGGGGCAGCGATAGCCGTCCCAAGGCGCGACGTGCTCGGTGCCGGTCATCATCGGGCCTGATATGTGCGAGCGGAAGGTCGCCTCGCCACCAACGCTTGCTGCGCCGAAGCCGGCGCCATGGAACGCATCCCAGAACGACACCGTCTTGAAGCGGCCGGTCGCGGCGCGGGCGATCTTCAGCGCGACCTCGATGGCGTCCGAGCCGCCGGTGGTGAACAGCACCTTGCCGAGATTGCCGGGCGCTAATGCCGCCAGCTTCTCGGCCAGTTCGACGGCGGGCTCACAGGTGAAGCGGCGCGGCGCAAAGCAGAGCTCATCGAGCTGCTTCTTGATGGCGGCCACAAGCCTCGGGTGGCCATAGCCGAGGTGATGGACGCTGTTGCCGTGGAAATCCATGAAGCGGCGACCGGCGGTGTCCTCGATCCAGATGCCTTGCGCCTTGGCGATCGTCGACAAACAGGGGCTGGACAGGCTCTGGTGCATGAAGGCGGCCGCGTCGCGATCGAGCAGGCCGCGGATCCGCGGATCGCCCTGCCCGGCATCCCAGCGACCGCGAGCCGCTGTGGTGTTGGAATCGCCTTCGGTGTGCACAAGTTCAGATATCGCGGCCATCATGGTCTCCGAAATGCGAATGAGGGAGCGGCGAACGCTCCCTCGATTGTTCTATCCGTCAATGCCGTCCGGTCAGGACCAGGGCAGCGAAAATGTCTTCACATTGGTGTAGCTCTTCATCGCTTCGATGACGCCTTCCTTGTAGCCGTTGCCCGAATCCTTGATGCCGCCGAAGGGCGACATCTCGATGCGATAGCCCGGCACTTCCCAGATGTTGACGGTGCCGACCTGCAGCCCGGCGATGTATTTCTGCATGCGGGGAAACGAGTTGGTGCAGACGCCCGACGACAGGCCGAAGGCGGTCGAGTTGGAGAGCGCAATCAACGCCTCGTCATCGTCCGGCGCACGCACGATCGGGATGATCGGCCCGAAGGTTTCTTCCATGACCAGCTCGGATGTATGCGGCACGCGATCGACGACGATTGGCGGCAGCAACGCGCCCTGGCGGCCCGGATTGTAGAGAATGTCGGCGCCTTGCTCGGCAGCCATGTGGACGCGGGCTTCGAACAGCGCCGCCGCCTTCTCGTGCACAACCGTACCAAGGTCGGTCGCGCGGTCCATCGGATCGCCGAAGCGGATCTTCTTCGCCCGCTCCAGCACCAGCGGCACGAAACGGTCGGCGACACTTTCCTGGACGAGGATGCGCTTGACCGCGGTACAGCGCTGGCCGGAGTTTTTCGTCGCTCCGGCCACTGCCAAGTCCGCCGCCTTTGCCAGATCCTCGTCCGATAGATCGTTGAGAATGATTAGCGGGTCGTTGCCGCCGAGCTCCAGCACCTGGCGCTTGTAGCCGGCGGTGCGGGCGATCATCTTGCCGACCGGCACGCCGCCGGTGAAGGTGATCAGGTCGATGTTGTCGTTGGTGATCATCTCGTTGCCGATATCGGCCGGCCAACCGGTCACCACCGACAGCATTTCCGGCGGCAGGCCGGCTTCATAGAGAATGTCGGCCAGGAGAAGTGCGGTCATCGGCGTCAGTTCGGTCGGCTTGACCACCACGCAATTGTTGGTGGCGATCGCCGGCGCCACCTTGTGCGAGACCATGTTGAGCGGATGATTGAACGGCGTGATCGCCGAGATCGCCTTCAACGGCTCGCGAGTGGTGAAGATCTTGCGCGCCTTCCCGTGCGGGGTGAGGTCGCAGGAGAAGATCTGCCCGTCATCCTGGATGCACATCTGCGCCGACAGCGTGAACACGTCATAGGCACGGCCGACCTCATAGAGCGAGTCCGTCTTGGAGATGCCGAGCTCGAGCGTGATGAGATCGGAGATTTCATCACGGCGCGAGGCCAATGCCTCGGCGGTGCGGAACAGTATCTGCTGACGCTCGTAGCGGGTCAGCCTCGATTTGTAGCCGGCGGCGATCTCGAATGCCTGGCGGGCGTGATCGGCGCGGCCGGCCGGAACGGTGCCGATGACGGTGTCGTTCCAGGGGTAGCGCACCTCGACGACGCCGTCGGCATCGACTCGTCTGCCGGCGATGCGCATCGGCTCGTGGCGAACTTTGATGGCGGGGTCGAGCTTGGTCATGGGTTCTGCTCCAGCAGATTCTTGTTGCGCGGAGGATTCGACCCCCACTCCGGCCCTTCGGGCCACCTCTCCCCGATCGACGGGGGAGAGGAAATCAGGCGAGGTCAGTGCCTCAACGTTTTCAGGCTAAGCCGCGGCTAACCCTGGCGCCTTTCCTCTCCCCCGTCGATCGGGGGAGAGGTGCCGAGCGTAGCGAGGCGGAGTGGGGGTCGACATTGGCTCAGCCCGCCAGCGCCGCCGCCATCATCGCGTAATAGAAGGCATCGAAATTGCGCAGCGTCGGCTCGTTCGGCAATTCCGGCAGCACACGATTGACGATGAACGGCACCTCCTGCTCGGTCAGCCCGCCATGCGACCGTAGCGGTTCGTTCAGAGCCGCCAGGTCATGGCGATGTTCCGAGGTGCCGATCGTCTTGTTCTCGGTCGAGATCAGCACGATGTCGCCGATGCGGTCAGCCGGAAGCTCGAAGCGCTCGCAGGCGGTCGGGCTGTCGACGACCAGCATGATGCCGTCGATCTTGGCCAGCCTGGCCATGATATCGGCCTGGTTGGCGCCATCAGGCAGATAGGCGGTGGCGAAGGAACCCAGCGCGCCATGATGCACGACATAGGGGTCGGTGATCGGCAGGATGACGCGGGCGGCGTCCTTGCCCAGCCAGTCGTCGAGAATATCCTGGACATAGACCACGTCGGGCGAGCCGTCGGCCTTGTGCTTCGGTTTCATGCCATGGTCGGCGGTGACGACGATGGCAGCACCCAGCGCATCGAGCTCGGTCAGGTATTTGTCGAACATCTCGTAGAAGGCGTTGGCCTGCGGCACGCCGGGCGCATATTTGTGCTGCACATAGTCGGTGGTCGTCAGGTACATGATGTCGGGGCGGAATTCCTTCAGCAGCTGGACGCCGGCGGCGAAGACGAATTCCGACAATTCTGCCGAATAGACCTCCGGCACCGGCAGCCCAAAGTGCTTCGAGGCATTGTCGATGCCGTGCTCGGCTTTGCTGGTGGTGTCGGATTTTTCAGCCGAGAAGCACAGCGCGCGGCCTTCATCGAAGGCGAGGCCCTTGCCAAGCAAGGCACGCAGCTTGTCCTTGGCGGTGACCACGGCGACCTTGGCGCCGGCATCGTAGAAGGCCTGGAAGATGGTCGGCGCGCGCAGGAAGCGCGGGTCGTTCATCATCACTTCCTTGCCGGTCTCGCGCTCATAGAGATAATTACCGCAAATGCCATGCACCGACGGCGGTCGGCCGGTGGCGATCGACAGATTGTTGGGGTTGGTGAAGCTCGGGATGACCGAATGCGCAAAGCGCACCGTGCCCTTCTCTTTGATCCTGACCAGAGCCGGCATCAGCCCGGCCTCTATCGCCTCGTCGAGATAGGCCGGCTCGCAGCCGTCAAGGCAGATGGCGATCGCCGGCACGCGCGGCCAGGCATAGGTGCGGCCGTTGACCGCGACGTTGATGGGAGACATCTGGTTCATCTGATATCCTCGAAGTCGGCCGCTTCAGGCGGCGAGTTTGGCGCGTTCGGCAAGTGCCGCGGCGGGTGGGGCGGCGGTGTCGACGCCCATTTCATGAAGCGAGAACGCCGCCGCCTCGACGACGCGGCGCATGACATGTTCGTCCATCTGGCCGATGCAGCCGACGCGGAACGAATCCACGGCGGTCAGCTTGCCCGGATAGATGATGAAGCCCTTGTCCTTCATCAGGTCGTAGAAACGGTCGAACGCGAAACTGGCATGAGCCGGGTTGAAGAAGGTGACGATGATCGGCGACAGCCAGCGATCCCGGAGCAGTGTCTCGAAACCGAGGTCGCGCATGCCGGCCACCATAACGTCGCGGTTCCTCGTATAGCGGGCGCCACGGCCGGCGACGCCGCCTTCGGCCTCATGCTGGCGCAGTGCTTCGAGGAAGGCGGCCACGACATGCGTCGGCGGCGTGTAGCGCCACTGGCCGGTCTTGTTCAGGTGCGCCCACTGGGCGTGGACATCGAGCGACAGCGAATGGCTCCTGCCTTTGGCGGCCTCCAGTTCGCTCTTGCGCGCGATGATGAAGCCAAAACCCGGAACGCCTTCGATGCACTTGTTGGCGGACGAGACCATCGCCTCATAGCGGATTTCGTTGATGTCGAGCGCCACGGCGCCGAACGCACTCATGGAATCGACCAGCAGCTTGCGACCCTTGGCATGGACGGCTTCGGCAATTTCAGCGACCGGGTTGAGGATGCCGGAACTGGTCTCGCAATGGATGGCGATGACATGGGTGATATCAGGGTCGGCCGCGAGGGCCGCTGCCACCTCGTCGCCGCGCGGGGGCAGATAGTCGCCCTTGTCGATCAGCGTATAGGCGCGGCCGAGATACTGCATGGTCTGCGCGGCGCGCAGGCCGTAGGCGCCGTTGGCCAGCACAAGAACCTTGCCGTCCCTGGGCACGAACGACCCCAGCATCGCTTCGACGCAGAAAGAACCGCTGCCTTGCATCGGCACGCAGTCGAACTCATCGTTCCTGTCCCCGGTCAGCGCCAGCAGGCGGCGACGCATATCCGATGTCATGGCGCGGAAGTCGCCGTCCCACGATCCCCAGTCGCGCAACATCGCCTGCTTGACCGAATAGGCCGTGGTGAGCGGCCCCGGGGTCAGAAGATACGGCTCGCCCAGCGCCGGGCTGGCCAGCGGCTCCGCGGCAAATTTCGTCTCGGCGAGCATGTTGTCCTCCGCTCGATCTGCGTTCGATGTGGCCTTATTCTTGGCCTGAATGATCTATTTGTAAAATCGTTATTTTGTATCGATGTATCGATTTTAGTAATGACATGCCGGGCGGGAATCCGTCCTCAGGCCAGTGCAGGAGCCCTCACTTCCGCAGCCCCTCTCGCCAGCCGGCTTTCCAGCAGATCACCGCTCTGCGTCAGCAAGGGATAAGCGATCGAGGCCATCAGCGAGTTGATCTCCTTCAGCGCCCGCACGGCCTCCAGGTGGATGTCGCTGGTGTCGATGCTCTGCGGCATTCCCGATTGCAGGCGCTTGAGGTGACGGTCGTGGCTCGTGCGTTCCAGTCTGCGCATCCGCTCCTTCTCGACGACGAGTTGCCGCGCCGAATCGAGATCGCTCGACACCAGCACATTGAGTGCAAGCTGCATGTTGGCCATGACACGGTTGTGAAGCCCGGCCAGTTCGCTCCAGCCGTCGCGTGAGAAGCGCAGGTTCTTGTCACGCAGCTCCTGGGTGAGCACGAGCAGGTTCTTGGCGACGATGTCGCCGGCGCGTTCGAGATTGATGGCGAAGTCTGTGAGCTCGATGCCGCGCTGCGCTTCGGCTACGCTCATGCTGCCGCGGTTGACTTCGGCAATGTAGAGCTTGATTTCGGTATGGGCGCGGTTGACCTCCTCATCGAGTTTTTGGGCCTGGCGTATCTGGTCGCCGGTGCCGGCGTCGAAGAAATCCATCACTGGGCGCAGCATCACCTCGACGACTTCGCCCATGCGCAGCAGCTCGCGGGTGGCACTGGCTAGCGCAAGACCGGGTGTGCGCATGACGGTGCGGTCGAGCGCGCTGGTGCGGCGCGACATCAGGTCTCCACCCTCTTCGGCCTTTGCCACCGGCCTGTCTGCGATCAACAAGGCGACCAGCCGCTCCATCATGCCGGTGAACGGCAAGCAGCAGATGACCAGCACCAGATTGAAGGCAAGGTGCAGGTTGACCAGCTGGCGGCCTTCGGTTGCGCCGAACAGATGCGCCGGGAAGGTCACGGCCTGAAGCGCGAACAAAGCCGCCAGCGCCGCCGTGCCGCGAAAGATCAGATTGCCGAGCGGGATACGGCGCGCCTCGACGGCTTCGCCGCGCGTCAGCCAAACCGCGATCAGCGCGCCGCCGCAATTGGCGCCGAGGATGAAGAACAGACCGACCTCGACCGGCAAGACGCCTTGCGCGGCAAGCGTGACGAACAGCAGGATCGCCGCGACGCTGGAGTGGATCAGCCATGTGAACAGGGCAGCGGCGGCAAAGGCGGTGAAATAGTCCGCGCGCAGATAGGAAATCACCAGTGGCAGCAAGGTGCTCTGCCGCATCGGTGCGGTCGCCTCGCCGATCATATGCAGCGACAACAGGACGAAGGCGACCCCCATCAGGATTCGCCCGCTATGCCTGATGCCAGCCACTTCGAACTTCAGGGCCATCGCGCCGCCGACCAGGATCAGCGCCGGCACAAGCCAGCTGAGGTCGAACGACAGCACCTGCACGACCAGGGCGGAACCGAGATCGGCGCCCAGCAGGATCGCCAGCCCGGCCGACACCGAAACCATGCCGCTGGCGGCAAACCCGGCCGCCAGGATAGCGACGGCGGTCGAGCTCTGCAGCAGCACGGCAAGCACGGTGCCGACACCGGCCGATCTGATCCGCTCACCCCGGGCTTGCCTCAGGGCATCACGCAAAGCGAGCCCGCAGGCCCGCTCGACACCCTGGCGCACCATATGCACGGCCCAGAGCAGCAGCATGACCGCACCCGCCAGATGCAGCAGGATGATGGAAAATTGCATGGCGACGCCTCCGGTGCCAACGGCCGGCAGGGATGTCGACCCATGCTCAGGCTGAGGGTCGGCAAAACATAAGTCAAATCGTTCCTTTCGATCTTTTCCTAAGCAATCCTTATGATAAGATGTCGGCGATTTCAGAAGTGTCGGAGGCACGGGAGATGCGCTACGTCCAGTTGCGAGCCTTTCACCAGGTGGCCATCTGCGGTGGCTTTTCTCGCGCCGCCGAGGCGCTCTTCCTGACCCAGCCGGCGATCTCGGACCAGGTGCGCAAGCTCGAGGAAGAGTATGATGTGCTGCTGTTCAACCGGAACAAGAAGCAGGTCACGCTGACCCATTCGGGCCAGAAATTGCTCGAAATAACCCACCGCATGTTCGATACCGAGCAACAGGCGCTCGAACTCCTGACGGAGTCCCGCGCCCTGCGTTCCGGCACGCTGCGCATCGTCGCCGATGCCGCACATCATCTGCTTCATATTCTCGGCAGCTTCCGGGCCCGCTACCCCGGCGTGCAGGTTTCGGTGCGCGCCGGCAACACCGAGACGGTGATCAGCAGCCTCTACAGCTACGATGCCGATATCGGCGTGCTGGGCGAGGTGCCGACGGGGCGCGATTTCGAGGTGCTGAAACTCAACTCGACGCCGATCATCGCGTTTGCATCCGTCGACCACCCGCTGGCCGCGAAAAAGTCGCTCACCCTCAAGCAGCTCGCGCAGGAATCACTGGTCATGCGCGAGCGTGGATCGAAGACGCGTCAGAAACTCGAAGATCTCGCAGCCGCCTCGAAAATCGAATTGAGGCCGGCGATCGAAGCCGAGGGCCGCGAAGCCGTCCGCGAGATCGTCGCCTCGGGCGCCGGCATCGGCTTTGTCTCGGCGGCCGAATTCGGCCAGGATTCGCGGCTGGTGCCGATCACCATCGATGCTCCCGAGACCCTGATGGACGAGGCGTTGATCTGCCTGCGTGAACGCAGCGGCGGCAAACTGGTGCGGGCTTTCCTGGATATGGCGCGCTCGATGTCGGCGGATTAAGCGGCGGCCCTGATCTCCACCGCATCAGCCTTCACCCGCTCCGACTTCGGATCGTAGGGGCTGCGCAGATGTGCTGTCGCGGCATGGCGAACGCCGGCAAGGTCGATCTCGAAACGACCACCGGTGAGAAATGCAGCGTCGACGCCCGCCTCGTTCTCGATCAGGCCGAGCGCCACCGAGCGGCCAAGCGTGTGGCCGTAGGCGGCCGAGCGGACTTCGCCGACCGGCTTGCCGTCGCGCAGGATCAGTTCGCCGCCCCACAGCATCGGCTCGGCATCATCGAGCGTGAACAGCACGATGCGTCTTGCCGGTGCTGCCGATGGCTTCGTCTCAACCAGCGCGTCGCGGCCGATAAAGTCACCTGGCTTGTCCATCGCCACGGCGAAGCCAAGCCCGGCCTGCCAGGGGTCGATATCAGGCGTCAACTCCCTGCCCCAGGCGCGAAAACCCTTTTCGATGCGCAAGGCATCGAGCGCGTAGTAACCGGCGTCCAGCAGACCGAATTCACGGCCCGCCTCATGCAACGCCTCATAGACGCCGACGGCGAATTCTGTCGGCACGATCAGTTCCCAGCCCAGTTCGCCGACATAGGTCATACGGTTGGCATAGGCGGTGGCATAGCCGATATCGATCTCGCGGATGGTGGCGAAGGGAAAGCCGGCGTTGGAAAGATCGGCCGAGGAGAGTTTGCCCAGCAGATCGCGTGATCGCGGTCCCATCAACGCCAGCACCGCGTAGGACGAGGTGACGTCGGTCACGATTGCATGCGCGTCGGACGGAATGTTTTTGACGATCCAGTCGGCATCGTGGACAGCTTGTGCGGACCCGGTGACGATGAGGAATTTCTCCGCGCCGAGCCGCATAACGGTGAGATCGCTCTCATAGCCACCGCGTGCATTGAGCACGCCCGTGTAAACAGACGTACCGTCCGGTACGTCAATATTTCCGGCGCAGATCCAGTTGAGAACGGCGCAGGCATCGCGGCCCTGCACGAGGAGCTTGGCGAAAGAGGTCTGGTCGAAGATGGCGACGGCTTCGCGTGTCGCCTTCATTTCGCGCTTGACCGCCTCGTGCCAGTTCTGGCGGCCGAAGGCATAGTCGTTCTCGGTCTTCTCTCCCGGTGCCGCGAACCAGTTGGCCCGCTCCCAGCCCATCTTGGAACCGAAGCAGGCGCCCTTGGCGGCGAGCCGGTCGTAGAGCGGCGAGCGGCGGAACGGCCGCGCCGTGTCCAGTTCACGGTTCGGCCACGGCATGGCGTAATGCAAGCCGAGCGTTTCCTTGACACGGTCATGCAGCCAGCGCGGATTGTTGTTGAAGGAGGCGAAACGCCTGATGTCGACCGGCCACAAATCCATGGTCGGCGCGCTGTTGACGATCCATTCCGCCAGCGCCCTGCCCGCGCCGCCGGCGCTGGCGATGCCCATGGAGTTGAAGCCGGCGCCGACATAGAAATTCTTCAGTTCCGGCGCCTCGCCGAGGAGAAAATTGTTGTCCGGCGTGAAGCTTTCGGGACCGTTGTAGAATTTCTTGACCTCGGCCTCGGCCAATTGCGGCACGCGGACCAGCGCGTTTTCCATCAAAATCTCGAACTGATCCCAATCGTCCGGCAACAGCGCGAACTCGAAATTTTCGGGAATGCCATTCATGCCCCACGGCTTGGCGTGCGGCTCAAAGCCACCCATGACCAGGCCGCCGACCTCTTCCTTGAAATAGATGAACCCGTCGGGGTCGCGCATGACCGGCAGGTCCGGATGCACGCCCTCGATCCTGCCGGTAACGATGTACATGTGCTC
>NZ_RZQA01000759.1:0-3182 GCF_004022915.1 Mesorhizobium sp. M7A.F.Ca.US.006.04.2.1 | reverse complement strand
TCCAGCGGCAGGTTGCAAAGCATCGCCGCCGGCACGCTTTTGGCCTGCTCACGCAACGCTTGTCCCTTCGCTGTCGGCTCGACCAGAACCCGGCGCTCGTCGGCGGGGTCGCGCCGGCGTGTGACCAGGCCACCGGCCTCCAGCCGCTTGAGCAGCGGCGTCAGCGTCGCCGAATCCAGCCCGAGCGCTTCGCCAAGCTCGCCGACCGTGCTTGGAGCCCGTTCCCAGAGCGCCAACATGGCCAGATATTGCGGATAGGTCAGGCCGAGCGGATCGAGCAGCGGGCGGTAGAGCTTCGTCATCAGCCCGCTTGCCGAATAGAGCGCGAAGCAGAGCTGTTGGTCGAGCCGCGGAACGTGAAACGTCCCGGTGGCCTCCGCCGGGACGTCCCTGGTGCTCTTTGTCGTCTTTTCCGTCATGCCGCCTTTACCGAAAGCGCTACGTCGACATTGCCCCTGATGGCGTTGGAATAGGGGCAGATCTTGTGCGCCTCCGATACAAGCGCTTCCGCCGCCGCCTGATCAAGGCCTTTCGTTTCCGCCGCGAGCGCGACGCCGAGCTTAAAGCCTTCGCCATCGGGAAGCAGGCTGACGGTGGAGGTTACCCCGGCATCCGTCAGCGACAGCTTCTGTTTGCGCGCGACAAAGCGGATGGCGCTTTCGAAGCAGGCGGCATAGCCGATAGCGAACAGTTGCTCGGGATTGGTGGCGCCCCCCGGCCCGCCGAGTTCCTTGGGCATTGCCAGATCGACCTTGAGCAGACCGTCGCTGGTCTCGCCATGGCCGGCGCGGCCGCCGGTGACGTGAGCCTGTGTGGTGTAGAGTGCCATATCAAATCTCCAATTACTTGTGCACGATTATTTAGTGCACAAGGTAATGCGCCGTCAACAGCCGGATCCTGTGTCTGGCGCTGAAAGCGTTCACAGTCTGGTGAAACGAAAAAAGGCGGCCGAAGCCGCCTTTTTGAATGGGATTTCCGAAAACCTTATTCGGCAGGGGTCGCTTCTGCGGCGGCCTTGGCTGCTGCTTCGGCCTCGGCGGCGGCCTTCTTCTCGGCGGCGTCCTGGGCGGCCTTCTCGACGGCCAGGGCCTCGGCTGCTGCCACCTTCTCGGCTTCGATGCGGGCCTTCTCGGCGTTCAGCGCATCGCGCTCCTCATCGTTCAGCTTGCGGGCGCGCACGCCGGTGTTTTCCGAAATACGGGCCGATTTGCCGCGACGATCGCGCAGGTAGTAGAGCTTGGCGCGACGCACCTTGCCGCGGCGAACGATCTCGACGCCTTCAACCATCGGCGAGTAGACCGGGAACACGCGCTCGACGCCTTCGCCGTAGGAAATCTTGCGAACCGTGAAGTTCTCCTGGAAGCCGGCGCCGGCGCGGGCGATGACGACGCCCTCATAGGCCTGGACGCGGGTGCGGGTGCCTTCGGTCACGCGGACCTGGACGCGCACGGTGTCGCCGGGCTGGAATTCGGGAAGCTTGCGCTTGGCTTCGATCTTGGCGGCCTGTTCGGCCTCGAGCTGACGGAGAATATCCATCTCAAAAGTCCACTTCTTGTTCTTCCGACAGTCAGAGCGTCCGACACTCGCCTTGCAGTTCCATTGACCGCTTGGCTATGCCTTTTGTCTCCAAGACATTTGTCTTTGAAACATCAGGCAGGGGCGACTACACCGTCATTGTTGACGGGTCCGGCAGATTCTTTCTGGCCGGTACGGGCGGGCACATACAGCTATTTCGCCGCTTTGTCACGCCTTGGGCGCGCATTTTCTGCTCGCATGGCACCATCGTAATCCTGCCGTGCCGGGTTGCGCCGGTCGTTCAGGCTTTCTAAAGCCTGAAATAACACAGTTTTGAGCGGCCGCAATTCATGTCTGTCTTCGATGCCATCCTGCTGTTTCTAGCGGGCTTTCTGTCAGGCGCCGCCAATGCGGTCGCCGGTGGCGGCACCTTCATCACCTTCGGCGCCATGACGTTGGTCGGCCTGCCGCCGATTGTTGCCAACGCCACCTCCTCGGTGACGCAATTTCCAGGCTACATCACCTCGACCCTCGCCTACTCGGCCGATATCAGGCACTTCTGGCGCGGCGCGCTGCTGCTGTGCCTGATCTCGGCCGTGGGTGCACTGGCCGGCGCTCTGATCCTTTTGGCGCTCGACAATCCCTCGTTTCGCGCTCTGGTGCCGTGGCTGCTGCTAGCCGCGACGGCCCTGTTCGCCGCCGGCCCCTGGCTGAAACCAGTGCCAAAGCCCGGCCATGAAGCGGCGGTGGGCTCGCTGGCCGGCTCGCTCGCACAATTTCTCACCGCCATCTATGGCGGCTTCTTCGGCGCCGGCATGGGCGTGATGATGCTGGCGACGCTCGGCCTCACCCAGGCCGGCGACTATCACCGGCTGAACGCGTTGAAGAACATGCTGGCCATGGTCATCGCCGCTGTCGCGATCGTCGTCTTCGTCTCGGGCGGCGTCGTCGCCTGGCCGCAGGCGATCATCATGATCCCGGGCGGCGCGCTCGGCGGCTATGCCGGCGTCTGGATCGCCAAGCGGGTGCCGCAAAACGCGGTGCGCGGCTTCGTCGTCGCCGTCGGCCTGTTTTTGGCCTTCTATTATTTTGTCAAGGGCTGAGCAGCGGCAAGCAGGTCCGGACGCCTCTCGGCTGTCAGTCTTTCTGACTCCGCCCGCCGCCAGGCGGCGATCTTCTTGTGATTGCCGGAAATCAGGACCTCGGGAATGTCACGGCCTTCGAACTCCTGCGGCCGCGTATAGTGCGGATGTTCGAGCAGGCCGTTTTCAAAACTCTCTTCCTCGCCCGACATCGCGTTGCCCATGACCCCGGGCAGCAGCCGCACCACCGCGTCGAGCAGCACAAGCGCGGCCGGCTCACCACCCGAGAGAATGAAATCGCCGATCGAGACTTCCTCCAAATCCCGCGCGTCGATCACCCGCTGGTCGACGCCTTCGAAGCGGCCGCACAGGATGACGGCGCCCGGCCCAGCGGCCAGCTCGCGCACACGCGCCTGGGTCAGCGGCTTGCCGCGCGGGCTCATCAGCAGCCGGGGCCGCGCATCGCCTTCCGGCGAAGCATGGTCGATGGCTTTCGCCAGCACGTCGGCGCGCATCACCATGCCGGCGCCGCCGCCGGCGGGCGTGTCGTCGACGGTGCGGTGGCGGTCGGTGGCGAAGTCGCGG
>NZ_RZQA01000758.1:0-3192 GCF_004022915.1 Mesorhizobium sp. M7A.F.Ca.US.006.04.2.1 | reverse complement strand
TCGCAGTTCCCGGTGATGCTGATCGGCTTCAAACCTTGGTTCTAATACATGTCGTTGCCTCAAAAACGCACTTTGGGGCGACATCATCAAACGGCGTTGCTGACCCAGCGGAGCACGTTGGTCCAAAGCCGCGCATAGCCGGGCCATTCGACAAAACTGTTCGGCAGCCAGTGCGGTCCGATGTCCGACGTCCAGACCAGCGTGCGCCCTTCGCCGTGGCGCCCGGTGACCAGCAGGGGATGGCCGCCCTGGTCCTGCGGCAGCCGCGCCAGAACCTCGACATCGTCGCGATCGCGGGCGACGACCTCGTTGGCACCGAGCAGCAGCGGCCATTCGCCCTCAATGCCGGCAAAAAGCGGATGGTCTCTTGAGCCAGTGATCTCGGGACGAAAGCCCTCCGGAATTTCGAGACGGTCATCATTGGGAAGGCAGGTCACCGGCAGCGCCTCCTCGACCGCCGTGCGATGCCAGCGCGCCTTGCCGTCAATGCCTTGGAAGCTGAAGTAACCGCCGATCATGATCAGGCCGCCGCCGGCCAGCGTCCAGTCGCGCAGGAGCTTGAGCCGGTTCGGCACTGTCTTGCCGTGCAGCCAGACATCGGGATGAAGCAGCAGCGAGTTTGCGCCAATGTCGGACAGGATGATCGTCCTGTATTGCGACAGCCCTTCCATGGTGAAAGGCAGCTTCTCGACGGCCTCATGAGCGGGCATGTAGTCGAGATCGAATTCGCTGTCCTTCAAGGCGTCGACCAGGGGCGTTGCCCCGAGATGGAAGGTGACGCTGCCGAACTGGTCGAACCCCTTGTAGTGGGTCGCCGAACTCACCCAGCTTTCGCCGACAAGAAGGACTTTTGTTTTCGCCATGATCATACTCTCCTGATTCCGCCAGTCGCTTGTTCTAGCCGGCTTCGCCCGCCCCGATCTCTGGGATCGCGTGGTCGGGGTCGGCCGGCGTTGGCGCCGGCCCTGCCATCTCAGATCAGCAGCAGGCCCTTCATGCTGGCATATCCCTTCCGCCCGATGATGATGTGGTCGTGCACCGCGATGCCCAGCCGCTTGCCCGCGTCGATGATCTCCTTCGTCATCTCGATGTCGGCGCGCGATGGCGTCGGGTCGCCTGACGGGTGATTGTGGACCAGGATAATGGCAGTCGCCGAGAGTTCGAGCGCCCGCTTGATCACTTCTCGCGGGTAGACAGGCGTGTGGTCGACAGTACCCGTCTGCTGCACCTCGTCGGCGATCAGCGCGTTCTTTTTGTCGAGGAACAGGATGCGGAACTGCTCGCGCGCCTCGAAGGCCATTGCTGAGCGGCAATAGTCGAGGAGCTGCTGCCAGGACGAGAGGATCTCGCGGCCGTGGACCTCGCCGCGTGCCATGCGCTGCGCCGTTGCGGCGAGGATTTTCAGGTCGAGTGCCACCGCAGGGCCGATGCCCTTGACCTCCTGCAGCAGGCCCACCGGGGCGCCAAGCACTTCGGCCAGCGTGCCGAAGCGTGCCAGCAGCGCCTTGGCCGCCGGTTTGGTGTCGGCACGAGGGATCAGGCGAAAGAGCAGAAGTTCCAGAAGTTCGTAATCGGGCAGGGCATCCGGACCCGCCAGGGCAAAGCGCTCGCGCAAGCGGTCGCGATGGCCGAGGTAATGCGGCTTTTCGTCGAGCGTCGCCTTGGCTTTCGCAGCAGGCCGCATCGGCGCTTCGGAGAAGAAACTCCGCTCGTCATCGTCGCTTGTGTTCCCCATACCCCGCCCACATTGCTCCGGCACAGACATTAGAGCTGTTCTGGCCTGGATTGAAACAGTTCCGTTCTCCGATCGCGAGACGATCCACGGCAGATCGTGGCAGCCCACTGTCAGCCTAGGGCCTCCCTATACGGCAAGATGAAACCACGATTGCGCAACAAAACTTAACATCACTTAACGCATGCGGCCACTTTCACCTGACATGGTGACGCCACCGGAGGCTCTTTGCCTCGCTATACTGGAGCACGCATGTTCGCCAAAATTGACTCTGGACTATTTGCCGGCCGGGCATCTCTTGCGGTCATGGCAATCCTGCTTTCAGCCCATTCGGACGGCGCGCTGGCGGCAGATGCCATTGCGGTGAATTCCGATGATTTTACCCTGCCGCCCGAGCCTTCCCGTTTCGGGCGCTTCGAACAGAAACTGTCCGACTGGCACGTCGTGCTCGGCGGCGGCGCCATCATCGTCCCCAAATACGAGGGCAGCAATGAATTCAAGATCATGCCGGTGCCTTTCGTCACGGCGACATTCCTCGACACGGTGACGATCGATCCGACTGGTGCCAACATTGCCGTTTATGAACAAGGACCGTTCGCCTTCAGCGCGCGGCTTGGCTATGAGATGGGCCGCAAGGAAGACGACTCCGACCATCTGCGCGGCTTGGGGGATGTCGACATGGGCGCGACGGTCGGCGTGAAGGCAGCGGCGAAGTTCGGTCCGGCCGAAATATTCGCGCAGCTGGACAAGACCATCGGCGGCAGCGATGGCCTGGAGGGCAGGGTGGGGATCGAGGTGACCCGGCCTCTGTCTCAATCGTTGATGATCGGCGCCAGCGCGTCCGCCGTGTTCGCCGACGAAAACTACATGCAGGCCTATTTTGGCGTCACGCCCGAGCAATCGGCTCGCTCGGGGCTGGCGCGCTATGATGCCGGCGCCGGTTTGAAGCGCGCCGATTTTTCGATTTCCGCCACATATATGCTCGACGAGAACTGGATGGTGCGCGGCGAAGCGGGGGTCGGCGTTCTCTTGGGTGACGCTGCCGACAGCCCCGTCGTCGTCGAAAAGATCCAGCCTTCAGGGATGCTTCTCGTCGGATATCGGTTCTGACGCCTACCCAGGGCACCAAATGCAAGCTGGACAAGCTCCGGAATGGCACAGCAACGGCACCAAAGCGATTTGAGCGCCGAATCCAGGTCGGCAAGGCAAGGTTCGCGCATCCTCATTGTCGAAGACGATCTGGAGATCGCGCGCATGCTGGGCGACACGCTCACCGACAACGGCATGACCGTGGAAATTGCCGAGAGCGGCGTCCAGATGAATGCCGCGCTTCGCACCCAGAAATTCGATCTCATCGTGCTCGATGTCATGTTGCCGGGCGAAAACGGTCTCAACATCTGCCGCCGCCTTCGTGCCGCAACCAACATTCCGATCCTGATGCTGACCGCGCTCGTCGAGGA
>NZ_RZQA01000757.1:0-3192 GCF_004022915.1 Mesorhizobium sp. M7A.F.Ca.US.006.04.2.1 | reverse complement strand
TCAACGACATGCTGTCGAAGGCGATGGGCGGCAAGAAAACCAAGATGCGCAAGACGACGGTGAAGGAGTCCTACGACCTGCTGGTCAATGACGAGTCCGACAAGCTGCTCGATCAGGACGAGGTGGTGCGCCGGGCGCTCGATGCCGCGGAAAACGACGGCATCGTCTTCCTCGACGAGATCGACAAGATCGCGGCGAGATCGGACATTTCCGGCGGGCCCTCGCGCGAAGGCGTGCAGCGCGACCTGCTGCCGCTGGTCGAAGGCACCACGGTGGCGACCAAATACGGACCGTTGAAGACGGATCACATCCTGTTCATCGCCTCCGGCGCCTTCCACGTCTCGAAGCCGTCCGACCTGTTGCCGGAATTGCAGGGCCGCCTGCCAATCCGCGTCGAACTGCGGGCGCTGGAGAAGGACGATTTCGTGCGCATCCTAACCGAGACCGAGGCCAGCCTGATCAAGCAGTATATCGCGCTGATGAAGACCGAGGGCGTCGAGTTGACCTTCACCGAAGACGCCATCGATTCGCTCGCCGGCATCGCCGTCGATCTCAACGCCAGCGTCGAGAACATAGGCGCCAGGCGCCTGCAGACGGTGATGGAGCGGGTGCTGGACGAAATCTCCTACGATGCGCCCGACCGCAACGGAACGAGCGTCACTATCGACGCCGCCTATGTCGAAAAGCATGTCGGCGATCTGTCCAGGAATACCGACCTGTCGCGGTTCATCCTTTAAACGACGGCGCCGAAACGTTCCGGCGCCGGTCCAGGCAACATTTTCCGGCAAGCAAAATCATGTGTGGCCAGATGGTACCATCTGGCCACCTTTCGTCCTGCCGGGTGAAGGGGCGCTCTCGACTCGACCAAGAGCTTTACCTAGTTTGCGCGGCAATTCTCGATCTCTTGGTTGACGCAATTCCGGAAAACCGTTTCACACTTTTCCTGGAATTGCTTGGGCGGCGGGTGCATGAAAAAACTGATCCTGGTCATTCTCGGCTTGACGCTGGCGGCGACGCTGTTCGCCGCCGAGGCAGCGACATTGGTGCCGCCGGGAAATCGCAATGCCGTGCAGCCCGACATTCCCGGCGCCTCCAGCCGGCGCACGCAGGCGACCAACACCAGCTTCCAGGCGAAGTACCGCAAGGTCTATGCCCTGCTGCAGAACGACGCCGAATTGCGCGGCAAGATCAGGAAGGCGGCGGCCGCCTACGGCATCGATCCCCTGCACATCGTCGGCGCCATCGTCGGCGAGCACACCTACAATGTCGATGCTTATGACCGGCTGCAGACCTACTATGTCAAGGCGATCTCCTATCTCTCCAGCAAGCTGTCCTTCGCCTATGACGGCGAGGACATCACCGACTTCGTCCAGCGGCCGGAATTCAAGAAATGCACGGGGATGTCCGACAGCTACGATCTGTGGGAATGCCGCGAACAGGTGTGGAACCGTTCGTTTCGCGGCAAGTCGGTCGGCGGGACCAGCTTTCCCGACGACCGCTTCGGCGCCACCTTCTTCCAGCCTTATTATGCCGGCCAGACCTTCGGCCTCGGCCAGCTCAATCCGCTGACCGCCCTGCAGATGAGCGATCTGGTGCACAAGGTTTCGGGCCTGCCCAAGCTCGACGTCGGCGATCCCAATTCGGTCTACAAGACCATCATGGATCCCGACCTGACGCTGCCCTACGTCGCCGCGACGATCAGGAAATCGATCGATGCCTATAAAAGCATTGCCGGCTTCGACATTTCGGGCAATCCCGGGCTGACCGCCACGCTCTACAATGTCGGCAATCCGGAGCAGCGCGCTTATGCCCTGAAGGCGGAGAACGACAGGCGCCGCGCCGCCGGTGAGCCCGAAAAGCTGCCGGAAGAGAATTATTATGGTTGGCTGGTGAACGACAAACTGCCGGAGCTGAAGGCGCTGTTTTAGGGCTGGGGTTCAGAGCCTTTACCTGCCCCTTGTAGGGCAGGTCGGACCGAAGGTTAGGGGCGGTGCCGCACTCCCATCCCGCAGCTGCGCAGCGGCCCCCAAAAAGGGGGAGCGTAGGCTCAGGCCGCCAACAACGACTTCAGCTTCACGTCCTGCGAGCCCAGCGCTTCCGGCGCCGGCTTGGCGCGCTTGGCGATCAGCATTTCGGCCAGCCTGATGTCGCGGGCGACCGCGTTGCCGGGGCCGATGCCGCTGGCCGCGACCAGCCTGCCGTCTTCAGCCAAATGGAAGAGGATGAAGGCGCCGTCGCCGAGATCGCGGCGCACGGTGTTTTTGCCCTCGTCGGAGAGCCCGGCGATCTGCAGGGACAGACCATATTGATCCGACCAGAACCACGGCACCGCCGCATGCGCCTCGCCGGCGCCGAGCATGTTCCTGGCCGCCAGCGCGCCCTGTTCCTGGGCGTTGCGCCAGGCTTCCAGCCGCACGCGGCGGCCGCCATAGACGGCGAGCGGAAACGAGCAGCAATCGCCGGCGGCAAAGATGTCGGGATCGCTGCTGCGCAGCTCGGCATCGACTGCAATGCCATTGTCGATCGTCAGCCCCGCTTCGGCCGCAAGCCCGGTCACCGGCACGGCGCCGATGCCGATGATCGCGAGGTCGGCTGATATCTCCCGTCCGCCGGCAAGGGTGACGCGAACCTCGTTGCCATCGTCGGCGATGGACGCGATGCCGTCGCCGCACAGGATGTCGACGCCCTCGGCGACATGCGCCTCATGGATGATTTCCGCGACCTCCGCCGGCACGCCGCGCATCAAGATGCGAGGCTGCGCCTCGATGACGGTGACCGCGGCACCGAGCTTGCGAGCCGCGGCGGCGAGTTCGAGGCCGATAAAGCCGCCGCCGATGATGGCGATACGGTTGCCGGGGGTGAGATGCGCGCGAATGGCGAGCGCATCAGCGAAGGTTCTGAGATAGACGCAGCGCGGACCCAGGCCCGGCATCGGCAGCTTGCGCGGCGTCGAACCGGTTGCCAGCAGGAGCTTTTCGTAAGGCAGGACCGATCCGTCCGACAGGCGCACAGTATGCGCCGTGCGGTCGATCGCGACGGCCTGGACGGAATGGACATGCCGGATCGACTTCTCGGTCAGAATTGCGTCGCTGGCGATCGCCTTGATCCCGGGCGCATCGCTGGCCATCGCCTCCTTGGACAGAGGCGGGCGCTCATAGGGCAGATGCGGCTCGTCGCCGACCAGCGTCACCG
>NZ_RZQA01000756.1:0-3193 GCF_004022915.1 Mesorhizobium sp. M7A.F.Ca.US.006.04.2.1 | reverse complement strand
GTCTTGCGATCAGGCAAAGCTGTCGCGCAGGCTGGTCGCGGTGCCGGTGAAGCGGCCGCGCACCACGCCGACAACCGCGCCGAGCACCAGCCAGAACACCAGATTGGTCACGGTCACCGCCACCACGAACTGGTGATGCAGCCCTTCCGGAATCGCCGTCTCGTAACTGTCGGGCTGCGGTGCCCCGACAACATGCGGTGCGACGATCAAAAGGACGGCAAGGATCGCCAGCGGCAGCGACTTGCGGAACGCGATCAGGCCGAGACCGGCAGCGGTTGCCGCCACCGTTGCCCACCACCAGATCTGGCGCTGGGTGAGATCGGCGGCCGGCATGGCCGGCAGTTCCGGCGGCAGGCCGAGGCCCGGTGCCAGCGTGAACACGGCAAAGCCGGCCAGGCCCCAGAACACGCCCTGGCGCCAACCACCGATGCCGCCGGCGAATTCGGAAACCGCGACCAGGATCAACCCGAAGCCGATGCCGGTGACGATGTTGGCAAGCACGCTGAAGGCGAAACGCTCGAAACCGTCTGCCGGCGCCCAGCCCTCGTCTTCCGCCGCAGCAGTCGCTTCGGCAGGGGCCGGAGCGGCTGTGCTCATGGCATTGCTATTCGTTGCTGCCGGAGCGGCATGGTCATGGTGATGCCCGCCGCCCGCCTGTTCGTAGACCTCCGCCTTCAGGATCAGCGGCACGGTCGCATAGGCCTGCATGCAGGCAAGAACGACGCCGGCCACGAGCCCTGCGATCGCCGCGATGAACACGACGTTGCGAAACAGGTTCATGATGTCAGCCCCTCGTCAGTGGCAGGGAAATGCCATCGAATGGCGATAGTCGTGAGCCGCATTGTGGACCGCATCGATATGCGAGAAGCCGACAAAGCCCATCACGAAAATGCCGAGCAGCGCGGCAAGCGCGAGCTGCATGAAGCGCGACTGCGAGGAGACGGAAGCGCCGAGGGAGACGGAAGCGGTAGTCATGTCTTGTCCTTTCGCCCTCCACCCGAGGGCATCGAAGTCAGTTTCCTGTCGCCGGCAGGTCTCCTGGCTCACGGATCAGCGTCCTTCCCCACCTTCCCGAAGAAAAATCTTCAGTGGCATATGGAGAGGACTACCGCACACAGTTGCGGGGGCAGCCACGGCATTGGGCGAAATCCGCCCTTACCGCATTCCCTCTTGGCTCCAAAATGGAACCGGCGACACCGGCGACTATAGGCAGAATCCTCGCGTCCGGCAAACCAAATTCCGCCGGCGACCGTTGCGAATGCGCCATGAAGGTCAAAGCGATTTCGGCAGATAGCGCCACGTCACGAAGCCGCAGACCGCCGCCAGCAGGCCCAGCGTGACGAACACCGAGCCCAGGCCGAAGAAGGCCAGCACCACCGAATAGACCAGCGGCGGCGTCAGCTCGGAAAAGTCGAGATAGGTGCGATAGACCGCCGCCATCTGCGATCTTTCATAGGAGCGCACCGAGCGCATGAAGGCGGTCGAGCCGAGCGCATCGAGCGCAATGGTGAAGAAGGCGCCGCAGAGCAAGAAGGCGCCGGTGAGCAGCGGCACGGTTTCGCCGACGAAGCCCGCCGCCAGAAGCGCGACCGACATGGCGAAATAGGCAAATGTCATGGTCCTGCGGCCGCCAAAGCGCTTTCCCGCCTTGCCCCAGAAAATCGCCATGAACAAAAGCGCGTTGCCGGCCGAAACCAGCAGGCCGCCGGCCAGCTTGCCCTCACCCGTAATGACCATGAACAGCGGCCCATAGACGAAGAACGTCGTCCAGAAACAGGAGCGCCCAAACGCGATCAGCCAGGCCAGCCTGAGCCTGGGCTGGGCGATGAAGCGGCCGATATTGGCGAGCGGATTGGCTGGTCGCGTCTTGCCGGGACGGATCGACGGGTTGTCGCCGAGCCGGTAGGTCCAGAACAATGCCAGCAGCGCTAACGCGAACACGGCCACCGCGCCATGCGCGGCATAGACGCCGAAGCGCGTGTAGAGGAAGATGCCGAGCGTCGGCCCACCGGTCCAGGCCAGCATCGACCACGCCATGCGCAGCGATTCGGCCTGCATGAAGTCGGTCTTGCGGATGTGGTCCATGATGTAGAGGTTGAGCGTGATCGACAGCGCGCTGGCTCCCATCACCCGGCACAGCATGCCGGCCAGTTGCCCGGCAAGCGTGTCGGTGACGAAGAACAGCGAGCCGATGGCCAGCAGGCAGGCGCCCGCCGTGTAGACCCAGCGCCGGGCGAAACGGCGGATCAGCATCGGCATGAACAATGTCACCGACAGGCCGAGCATCGCCACGACGGTGTAGAGGATCGAGACGATCTGCTCGTTGTGCAGGATCTCGTAAGCTTGGATCGGGATGACGCTCGACACCGTGGCGCGGGCGAAGGATTCGACCGCATAGAGCGAAGCGAAGGTGCGCGCGTCCGCGGCCTTGAGGGCCGGTAGCCAGATCGGATGGCGCACATGGGTGGACATTGCTTTCCCCGAAGCAGATTCACCGGGTCAAATCTGCCGTGGCGACCTCAGCGCCAATAAGAGGAAACCGACGTGCATCCGGCAAAAGCGAAGCCGGCCAAAGGCTTTCCGGCACTGGCCCAATGCCGCGGCTGATCCGGCGTTATCGGCAGGGTTGCCGGTCTTCTTTTGTCCTGGGCAACCGTGATAGTCCTCCAGCGGGGCTGAATCAGAATGCGAGACCATGAGCATCCAAACGCCGACCGCGCCCGTTCAGGATCGACCAAAGCGCATCGTCGCCATCGACATCGTGCGCGGCATCGCGCTGATCGCCATGGCAAGCTACCATTTCACCTGGGATCTGGAGTTCTTCGGCTACACCGATCCCGGCCTGACCGCCTTCGGCTGGTGGAAGATTTACGCGCGCTGCATCGCCTCGACCTTCCTGTTCTTGGTCGGCGTCAGCCTGTATCTCGCCCACGGCCGACAAATCCGCTGGAACGGCTTTTGGAAGCGGTTCGCCATGGTCGCCGGAGCCGCGATCGCGATTTCGGTCGTCACCCGCATAGCCACTCCGGACGGCTTCATCTTCTTCGGCATCTTGCACGAGATCGCGCTGGCCAGCCTGCTCGGTCTCGCCTTCCTGCGCCTGCCGGCGCTGCTGACGCTTGTCGTCGCCGCGCTCGTTATCGCCGCCCCCGTCTATCTGCGCTTCGAGGCCTTCGATCACCCATGGCTGTGG
>NZ_RZQA01000755.1:0-3195 GCF_004022915.1 Mesorhizobium sp. M7A.F.Ca.US.006.04.2.1 | reverse complement strand
AAGTAGGCGTAAGTCGCGGCCTCGTCCATGGTCTCGAACCGAGCCGCGCTCATTCTTGGCCCGGCCCGCAACGGGAATTCATGCAGCGAGCCGACGTGGTCGAGATGGATGTGGGTGGCAACGACCAGCAACGGCTTGCCCTGCGGCGTCTCGATCTGCGGCGCCAGCGGACAGATGCCCATACCGGTGTCGACGAGCAGGTCGGCATCGCGACCGCGCAGATGCCAGATATTGGCCCGAACATAGGCATGCACGAAGGGCTCGGTCAGCATCGTCGTCTTGCCGTCGACCACGCTCCTGCTGAACCAGCTCGGCATCAAGTGTGAGTCCGGCATACGAAGTGAGCCGGGCATCAGGTGTGAGCCCGGCATCAGACGAAGGGCTTCCCGACCTTGTACTTTTCCGGCACCAGCCGCTTGAGATAGGCCATGCCGGCATCCGACAGCTGATTGACGTCGGGCTTCATGAAATCGTCCGGCATGTGGCGGGTCTTGCCGGCGACGTTCTTGAGCGGCACTTTCTTCAGCACCGTTCTGGTGCCGTCATATTGCAGCGCCACCGAGCCGCCGCCCTGTTCGGCGACGGTGACGGCGAAAGCGCCGGCATCGAAAGCCTCCTGCGCGTCGACCGCGCTGATGGCGCCGATATAGCCGCGCGGCATGTAGCCGAGCGCATCGACGCGGGCACGCTTGCCCGGCAGGCCTTCCGCCAACGCGCGCTCGAGTGCGGCCGGCAGGTCGCTGCCCGACAGCTTGACGTTGCCATGCGCGTCGCGCTCAAGCTTGTCCGGCGGCACCAGGCTTTCGACCAATGCCTTGCCGTCGGCGGTGCTGACGCCTTCCGAAACGGCGACGATGCAGCGCTTGTGGCGATCGAGCGTGGCACGCACGTCGTCGATGAAGCCAGCGGCTGAGAATGGGCGCTCGGGCACATAGACGAGATGAGGGCCGCTGTCGGGGTCGAGCTGCCAGGCAGCGGCAGCCGCGGTCAGGAAGCCCGCATGCCGGCCCATGACGATGCCGACATAGATGCCGGGCAGCGCGCGAAAATCGAGATCGACGGACAGGAAGGCGCCGGCGACGAACTCGGCCGCCGAAATAAAGCCCGGCGTGTGGTCGTTTTCCTCGAGATCATTGTCGATGGTTTTTGGCGCATGAACAAAGGCAATTGAGCCGCCGGCGGCGTCGGTCAGGATCTGCTGGGTACCCGACGTGTCGTTGCCGCCGATATAGATGAAGGCGTCGGCGCCGGCCTTCTTCAGGCCGTTGAGGATGACATCGCAATAGGCGGCGTCGGGCTTGTCGCGCGTCGAGCCGAGGGCGGCGCTCGGCGTGCCGGCAATCAGCCGCAGGCGGTCTTCCGGAATGGCGGAAAGGTCGACATAATTGCCGTCACGGATGCCGCGCACGCCATGGATCGAGCCCAGCACCTTGGCACCGGGATGCCGCTTGCGGATCTCCAGCGTCGCCCCGACAACCGTCTGGTTGATGACGGCGGTTGGGCCGCCGCCCTGCGCGATGACAAACGTTCCAGCCATGCTTGATTTCTCCCGGCGCGATGGTTTTCAAGGCACCTTGGCCTGTCTTGCCGCATCGCGCAACGGGAGTTTCGAGCGGCGCCAACACGCCGCATAAGCGTCAGACGACGACGACCGGATTTTTCTTGGAGACGCGGCTGTAGAGGTCGATGATGTCCTGGTTGATCAGGCGCACGCAGCCCGACGACATCGCTTGCCCGATGCTCCACCATTCGGGCGAGCCGTGGATGCGATAGCCGGTGTCCTTGCCGTCCTGGTAGATGTAGAGGGCACGCGCGCCGAGCGGATTGGTGAGGCCGCCGGGCTGTCCGGCCTGCCATTTCACCAGTTCAGGCTTGCGGGCGATCATCTCCGGCGGCGGCGTCCAGGTCGGCCATTCCCTGCCGTACTGGATGTTGGCGCGGCCGGACCAGCGGAAACCGTCCTTGCCGATGCCGACGCCGTAGCGAATGGCATCGCCACCCGGCTGGACGAGATAGAGCATGCGCTCCTTGAGATGGACGACGATGGTGCCGGGCGCCTCGCCTGTCGTGTCGACGACGATCTGGCGGCGGAATTCCGGCTTGACCTTCAGATATGGCACTTCCGGCACGTTGAAGCCGCCGTCGGTCAGCCCGGCATACATGACCCCGGGACTGGTGACGTTCTTGTCGACGCTGATGCTTGGCCGGATCGGCCGCACGGAACCCGTGGTGACGTCGTCGAGCTCGAGCGCCGGCAGGCCGCCGCCCGAGGTCGAGCAACCGGCGGCGCTCAGCAGCGCAAGCGCCCCTGCCCCGGACAGGATGGCGCGGCGGCAAAGATGATGATCGGTTTCGATTGCGTCGCCATTTCGCGGCGGCGTCAGACCTTGCGGCAACTCACGCATATACCCAGACCCTACGCTGTCGGCGGGAAGCACGGTCCGGCCGGATAGCAGGCATTTTCCTCATTCATGGTTGATAAAGCGTGAAGAGCTTGCACAGCCTGCATTTGCGCATGGCCTTGGCGATGTTCGACCTTCTTGCCTGAACTTGAACGAAGGCTGCTGCACAAAAAGACCTCGGTCGAGTCATATTCCCGGCGCCGGCGTCTCCTACTCCTCGAACCATCAGCGAGGGGCCTCCATGTGCAAGACCTTAAAAACCGACATCAAGCTTTTTGCCGCTGCCATTGTCGCGGCGGCAACCGTTCTTGGTGCCAATGTCAGCCTGGCCGATATAGTGAGCACGCTGAGCGGCGCGAACTGACACCGATCTGCCGCTGGCGCAGTTAGGGAAATCGCCTCTTTACATTCTTCCGGGCCTAAGGATTTATCCTCTTCTTTAAGCTCAAAGGAGACGAGCATGTCCTTCGAAAACTGGGCCGCCTTCGCTGCCGCATCGACGATCCTTCTCATCATTCCAGGTCCGACCATCCTGCTGGTCGTGTCCTATGCGCTGGGCCAGGGCTGGCGTACCGCTCTGCCGATGGCCGTCGGCGTGGCGTTGGGGGATTTCACTGCGATGACGTTGTCGATGCTGGGTATCGGCGCGCTGCTGGCGGCCTCGGCGACCGTCTTCACCATCCTGAAGCTGATCGGCGCCGGTTATCTGATCTATCTTGGCGTGAAACTGTTTCGCGCCGGCGGCGCGTTGAAGGCCGAACCGCGCACCGACGCGGTCTCCTCGGCCAAGATG
>NZ_RZQA01000754.1:0-3198 GCF_004022915.1 Mesorhizobium sp. M7A.F.Ca.US.006.04.2.1 | reverse complement strand
ATATAGACCAGCGCATTGACCTTAGCGGTTGCCGTCTGTTTCAACGCATGCGCCAGCACCTTGCCGATCTGGGTATGACCGCTGCGGCACTCGATCCGCGTCATCAGCTGCTTCAAGGCATTGGTGTCGCTCACGAAAGCGGACGAACGGCACTCGCCAAGACCGCGAAAATAAACCAGTTGCACGCTGAGGGTTCCTGCCTTGCCGACGGCGTCGAACATCTGGCCCTGCAGCGTGCAGGCCAGATCCCATGTCGGCTGGCGGCTCATCGTCGCGTCGAGAGCAAGGATCAGCCTGCCCGAACCGGTCGCCGATGCGGCAAGTGTCCTCGCCTGGCGAATGAAGGCGTCGATCTCGCCGGCGTTGGATTGGGGCTTGATCGGCGCAGGATTGGTCCTCGCTGGCACAGGTTGCTTCTTATCGCTCATAAAAAACAAGATGTGGCGTTGCCACATCGCTTGCAAGCCCCACATCGGGCGGCACAAAGGGCCAGACGGTGATGCCACCTGGGGTCAGAGCAGGCCGAGGTCGGCAAGCTCGCGCCTGAGTTTCGGCGGCATCTCGATCAGTCCGGCCTTGCCCTTGCCCAGATCGAGCGGCGCGTCGGCCGGCTTCAGATAGCGCCAGCCCTGAAAGGCCCGGCGCGGCTGCCAGTCGGTTCGAACAACCTCGGGGTCGAGAATCAGGTGGCAGCGGCCGATGCCTTCACTATCGGTGAACGGCCGGATCTCGGTGATCAGTTGGCGGCACTGCACATTGCCTTTGATCACCCAATAGAGCGAACCGCCATCGGTGACCTCGGCGCCGCGCGTCGGCATCATGCGCGTGGTGTGATATTGCTCGACCGGCTCACCGGCGCGCCGCCGCTCGTCGAGGCGGAAGGCGATCCACTCCTCGAGATCTTCGACGCTGTCGCAGCCGACACAGAGTTTTATGAGATTGAGAGACATCGCTTAAGGTTAGTCCCGCATGCGGACGCGTCAACGACCGGATCGACTTCTCCACAGTGGCAGTTTAGGCCAGCCTTCAGCATTCCACGACGTTGACGGCGAGCCCACCCAGGCTGGTTTCCTTGTACTTCTCGTTCATGTCGAGGCCGGTCTGGCGCATGGTCTCGATCGCTGCATCGAGAGGTACGAAATGGGTGCCGTCGCCCTTGATGGCCAGTGACGCTGCCGTCACCGCCTTGACCGCGCCCAGCGCATTGCGCTCGATGCACGGCACCTGCACCAGCCCGCCAACCGGATCGCAGGTCATGCCGAGATGGTGTTCGAGCGCGATCTCGGCGGCATTCTCGACCTGCTCGGGCGTACCGCCCATGACGGCGCACAGGCCGGCCGCCGCCATTGCCGATGCCGACCCGACCTCGCCCTGACAGCCGACCTCGGCGCCGGAGATCGAAGCATTGGTCTTGATGATGCCGCCGACGGCAGCAGCCGTCAGCAGGAAATCACGAATGCTCGGCTGGTCCGCCTCGGGATGGAAATGCAGCCAGTAGCGCAGCACCGCCGGCAGCGTGCCGGCCGCACCGTTGGTCGGCGCTGTGACGACCCGGCCGCCAGCGGCGTTTTCCTCGTTCACCGCCATGGCGTAGATCGACAGCCAGTCATTGGCGAGCAAGGGATTGGGCTTGTTCTGCTGCCATTGCTCCTGCAGCTTGTCATGCAGCATGCGGGCACGGCGGCGCACCTTCAACCCGCCCGGCATGATGCCGTCCTGCGACAGGCCACGGTCGATACAGCCTTTCATGGCGCTCCAGATGCCGTCGAGGCCGGCGTCGAGCGCCTCGCGCGTCATCTGCGTCTCCTCGTTGACGCGTTTCATGTCGGCGATGGAAAGGCCGCTTTTGCCGGCCATGGCCAGCATCTCGACCGCATTCTTGAACGGATAAGGCACTTTCTTGCCTTCCGTCGTCACCGATCCCTTGGCCTTCATCCGCTGCAGTTCCTCTTCGGAAACCACGAAGCCGCCGCCGATCGAATAATAGATGCGCTTGAGCAGCAGGCGGCCGCCGGAATCATAGGCGTAGAACGCCATGCCGTTGGCGTGGCCGGTGAGCGGCGTCTTGCGGTCCAGCACCAGATCGGTGGCCGGATCGAAGCGATAGGTGGGATGGCCGGGCGGCGAAATACGCTTTTCGGCGGCGATGCGGCTGGCAATGCCATCGGCCTGGTCGGGATCGACCGTCTGCGGCGTCAGACCGGCAAGGCCGAGCATGACGGCGCGGTCACTGCCGTGGCCGATGCCGGTATAGGCGAGTGACCCGTGCAGGCTGGCGCCAAGGCGGTCGACCTTCACACCCGCCGGGCGCGGCCAGTCATTTCCCGCGACCTCGTCGAGAAACCGCGCCGCGGCGGTCATCGGTCCCATCGTGTGCGAACTCGAGGGTCCTATGCCGATCTTGAACAGGTCGAAAACCGAAAGGAACACGCGGCGTTGTCTCCTGGAGTCAGGTCGAGGACTACATATAGGAATTCCCACGATGTTTCCGCTCTTTTGGAAATCGCGGCGCTGCACCCGCCGACCTTGTTTGCTCCGGCAGCGACATTGGCACGATCGCTGTATGCGGACATCGAAGCGATCGCGCTGAATGTGATAAATTCAGGCCATGGGCGATTCCCTCGATCTTTCGACAGCCGATCTCGCGGCGCTGGCCTTCTTCCTCGTCGCGTGGCTGCTGCACACGTTTGCCTCCGACGGCAAGCTTGTCAGCCGGGTGTCGCTGACGACGGCGATGAATGCACAGCGGCAAGCCTGGATGCGGACCATGGCCGAGCGCGAGATCCGCATCGTCGACACCGCCATCATGAGCGGGCTGCAGCAAGGCACCGCCTTCTTCGCCTCCAGCTCGCTGATCGCGATCGGCGGCTGCTTTGCCCTGCTCGGCGCGTCCGACCGGGTTCTTGAAGTGCTCAGCGACCTGCCTCTGGGTGGCGCGCCGTCGCGCGCGGCCTTCCAGATAAAGGTGTTTGGGCTGGTGCTGATCCTGGCGTTTTCGTTCTTCAAATTCGGCTGGGCGTACCGGCTGTTCAATTATTGCACGATCCTGATCGGCGCCGTACCGATCCCGCATGGCGAAGCCTCGCGCAATCCGGTCACCGAAACGGCGGTGTGGCGTGCGGCGCAAATGAACATGCTGGCCGGAAAGCACTTCAACTCCGGCCTGCGCGGCGTGTTCTTCTCGATCGGGTATCTCGG
>NZ_RZQA01000753.1:0-3143 GCF_004022915.1 Mesorhizobium sp. M7A.F.Ca.US.006.04.2.1 | reverse complement strand
GCGGCACCTATGGCGGCAGCCCGATCGGCGTCGCCGCGGCGCATGCCGTGCTCGACGTCATCGAGCAGGAAGATCTCGTTGCCAACGCGCGTGACGTCGGCGCCTATGCACTCAACCTGCTGCGCCCGCTCGCCGATCGCCATGAATGTATCGGCGAGGTCAGGGGCGCTGGCCTGTTCTTCGGCGCCGAACTGGTTCACGACCGCAAGACGCGCGAACCGGCGCCCGACATTGCCGAGCAGGTCGCCAACCGGATGCGCCAGCGCGGCGTGCTGATGGGCAAGACCGGCATCCACGGCAATGTGTTGAAGATCCGCCCGCCAATGCCGTTCTCCCGCGACAATGCCGACTTCCTGATCGGCGTCCTCGACGAAGTGCTTGGCGAAGTCCGCGGAGTGAAGGCGTGAGCGCAGTCTCCGCGCAATCCGAACCCGAGACGGCAGCCGACGTCACGGCGCTGGCCAGGCGCGCGCTCGCCCATTGGGGCATTGATGAGGGTGAGCCGGAGCTGCTGAAATTCCGCGAGAACGCGGTCTTCCGGATCCGTCTGCCCGATGGCCAGCCGGCCGCCATGCGCATTCACCGGTTTGGCTATCACACGGACGCCGCCCTGCGCTCGGAACTGCAATGGATGGGTTTTCTGCAATCGGCCGGCATCGCCACGCCATCTGCGGTCGCCACGCCGGCTGGCGATCTGTTCGTGCTTGTCAGCGCGAACGCCTCAATGCAACCCCGGCAAGTCGATTGCCTGAGCTGGCTGGAAGGCCGCGCCGTCGGCGCGCGAGGCGTGCCGCTGGATTTTACGCCCGAGCAGGCAAGACAGATCTTTACCGAGATCGGGCGAACCATCGCCCACATGCACAATGTCACAGCAGCCTGGACGCCTCCGTCCGGCTTTGCCCGCCATGCCTGGGATTTCGACGGCTTCTTCGGCGCGAACCCGAATTGGGGGCGTTTCGAGACCTCGCCCTTCCTCGACGGTCCTCGCCGGGAGCTGGTTTTGCGGGCGCGCGAAAAGGCCGTGCGCGCGCTATTGACGTATGAACGCAGTGCCCGCAATTTCGGCATCATCCACGCCGACCTGGTGCGCGAGAATGTGCTCGTCCATGATGGTGCGATCCGCATCATCGACTTCGACGATTGCGGCCATGGCTGGCACATGTACGACCTTGCCGTCGCGCTTTACCAGAACCGCGATGAGGCGATCTATCCGCTGATCGAGGCCGCTTTGCTCAAGGGCTATCGGCAGGAGCGCGAACTGACGGCGCGCGACATCGCCGCGCTGCCGCTGTTTTCTGCCTTGCGGGCCTTCGCCTTCCTCGGCTGGGTGCAGAGCCGCGTCGAAGGCGACATCACCAGGGAGGTCGGCCTGCGCATGTCGGCCATCGCAGCCGATGTGGTGATTGCCTATCTGCATGGCGAATAGGGCCGATTGATAAGAACTGGCGGAACCGTCAGCCCTTCGCGAAATGGATGCTGACCGTGCCCGAACTGCCGAAATCGGCGACGATCGTGTCGCCGGGTCGCGCCTCGACCGGACGCACGAACGACCCGGAGAGAACGACCTCGCCGGCAGCGATCGACATGCCGTAGCGGGCGAGCCTGTCGGCCAGCCAGGCAATGCCCATCGCCGGATGGTTGAGCACGCCGGCGCCAAGCCCGGTCTCCTCGACCTCGGCATTGCGCGAGACGATGGCGCCGATCCAGCGCATGTCGGCTTCATCAGGCCGCTGCGGCCGGCCGCCGATGACGATGCCGGCATTGGCGGCATTGTCCGAAATCGTGTCGAAGAAGGTACGCGCCTTCTTGGTCTCGGCATTGACGCGCTCGATGCGCGTATCGAGGATTTCGAGCGCCGGCGTGATGTAGTCGGTGGCGTTGAACACGTCGAAGATCGTCACGCCGGGGCCTTTCAGCGGCGCCTTCATAATGAAGGCGATCTCGGCCTCGACGCGCGGCTGGATAAAGCGGCCGGCGGGAATGGTCGCGCCATCGTCGAAGAACATGTCGTCGAACAGCACGCCCGAATCCGGCGTGTCGATGGCGAGCGCATATTGCATCGCCTTGGAGGTGAGGCCGATCTTCCAGCCCTTCGGCTTCAGCCCGGCATCGATCTTGCGCGTCACCAGCGCTGCCTGCACGCGATAGGCATCCTCCATCGTCGCCTCGGGAAAATCGAGGCTGAGCAGCCGGATCTGGCGGCGTGAGCGCTCGGCCTCGAACAGCCGTGCCGCGGCGTCTTCCACTTGCTCCGGGGTCATGCTGCTTCCTCGTCGACGACGCTGTTTTGAAGCATGCCAATGCCATCGGCCTCCACCTCGATCACATCGCCCGGCTTCAGCCAGATCGGCGGCTCGAAGCGGGCGCCGGCGCCCGTCGGCGTGCCGGTGACGATGATGTCGCCCGGCACCAGCGTGGTGAAGGTCGAGACATAGGCGATAATCTTGCGAAACGAGAAGATCATCCGGCTGGTGCGGTCCTGCTGGCGGATTTCGCCATTGACGCGGGCGGTCAGCGCGATGTCGGCGATCTGCTCCGCGTCGGTGAACGGCACCAGCCAAGGGCCGATCGAGCCGCTGCGGTCGAAATTCTTGCCTTGCGTGACGTTGAACTTGGCATGCCGCACCCAATCGCGGATGGTACCTTCATTGCACAGCGACAGTGCCGCAATATGGCTGAGCGCGTTGGCCTCGGCGATGCGCCGGCCCGCCTTGCCGATGACGATGACGATTTCACCCTCATAATCGAGCTGCGGGGATTCCGGCGGCCGCACCAGCGGCGCGCCATGGCCGACGAAGGAGCGGGGAAAACGGACGAACAGCGACGGATTCGAGGGTGCTGCCTGGCCGTCCTTGTACTCCTCGTTGCGGTCGGGGTAGTTGACGCCGACGCAGATGATCTTTTCCGGCGAAGGGATCGGAATTTCGTAGGCAATGGCGTCGAGCGGGAAATCGACTGGGAAGGCCTCTGCCTCTTCCGCCAGCCGCCGCAAGGCGCCGGCCTCGATCACCTCCCGCAGCGTCGGCCACTGGCCGTGGCGCGCCGACAGGTCGACGACACCCTTGCTGGTGACCGCGCCATAGCGCGCCTTGCCGCCGACGGTGAAGGTGGCGAGCCGTGCGTGGTTCATGCTGCGGCTCCGG
>NZ_RZQA01000752.1:0-3208 GCF_004022915.1 Mesorhizobium sp. M7A.F.Ca.US.006.04.2.1 | reverse complement strand
TCATTACACACTTCAGAGTGCCTCCCAGACATTGAGACTGATTCAAGATGGAGTGGCCAATTTCGACGGGTCTCAGCATTCTATCTGCATGGTGGTGTTCCAGCCCACCTGCCTGTGCAATACCAGATGGAATACGCTCATTGGGGTGGCGCTGATTGCATGCCTTTCACTTAGCGAGCCAGCAGGCTGACAGGTGCTGTGGTCCAACTTCGATCGCCGGCGGCTCCTCAGCTTTGCAACGGTCGAAGGCAAGCGGGCAACGAGGATGGAAACGGCAGCCCTTCGGCACGCGCGCGGCACTTGGAACCTCGCCCTGCAGGGCCGGCAACTCGGCGCGACCTGCGTTGCCGCCAATCTGCGGTGTGGCGTTGCGCAAGGCGACGGTATACGGATGGCGAGGGTTGAATGTGATCTCGTCGGCGCTACCAATCTCGACCAATTTTCCAAGATACAAGACCGCAATCCGGTCGGCGATCAGCCAGGCAAGGGGCAAATCGTGGGTGATGAACAGCAGCGCCATGTTGTGCCTGTCGCGCAAGTCAACCAGGACCTGAAGAATCTGAGCGCGTATCGAGACATCGAGCATCGATACAGGTTCATCAGCAACGATGAGTTCCGGCCGGACGGCAAGCGCTCCTGCAATCACGACGCGCTGGCGCTGCCCGCCGGATAGCTCGTGCGGGAAGCGGGCGAAGAAATCGCCGGGAGGATTGAGCCCAGCGGCCGCAAGCGCTTCACTCACCCGGTCGGCGAGTTGAGTGGCGTTACCGACCAGCCGCAGGGACTGCAACGGCTCCGCCACGATGTCGAACACGGTGTGTCGCGGATTGAGGGCCTGATAAGCGTCCTGGAAGATCATTTGCACGCGACGCCGGTACGGACGTAGAGCCGAGAAGCCCTCTACCGACCTCATGTCGCGGCCTTCGAACAGCATTCTGCCGCCAGTCGGCTTGGCAAGCTTGGTGATGACGCGGCCCACAGTGGTCTTGCCGCTTCCCGATTCGCCGACCAGGGCGACGATCTCGCCCCGCCCGACGTTGAGGTCGATCCCGTCTACCGCGCGCATGGCGCCGACAGATCGGCCCAGGACACGGTCGAACAGACCGCCCTGGATAGGAAAATGAACTTGCAGGCTCTCGAGACGCAGGATGCCGGCAGTGTCAGGCATGAACAGCGACCTTGTCTTCTTGCGTCAAGGACCGGTGAAGGTGACAGGCGACACGTCCCCGCCCGAACTTATTGAGGCTGGGGACTTCGGTCGCGCACCCCCCCATGACCGACGGGCAACGCGGATGGAAAGCGCAGCCCGAGGGTCGATTCACCAAGTTGGGAGGATCACCCGGTATTGGCCGGATCATCTTTTTGCCGCTCGCTGGGTTCGGGATCGATTCGATCAGCTGTCGGGTGTAGGGATGTTTGGGCTGGGCGAAAATCTCGGCGACAGTGCCATCCTCGACGATGCGGCCCGCGTACATGATCATTACGCGATCACAACACTTAGCCACCACAGAAAGGTCGTGGGTGATCAAAATCAGGGCGAGGCTCAACTGCGATCGCAAGTCGCCTAGCAGGTTAAGGATCTGAGCCTGAGTGATGACGTCGAGCGCTGTGGTGGGCTCGTCACCAATGATAATCGAAGGTCGACACGCGAGCGCCATGGCAATCATCACCCTTTGTCGCATTCCGCCCGACAACTCGTGAGGGTAGGCGGAACCACGATCCGCCGGGATGCCGACCAGTTGAAGCAACTCACTTCCCCGCTTGGTCGCCTCGCCCCGCGACATGCCGAGCTTCAGCATGCATGGCTCGGCGATCTGCTTGATAATGCGGTGAACAGGATTAAGTGCGTTCATCGCGCCCTGGAAGACAACGGACGTTTCGCTCCAGCGATGTGGCCGCATCGCCGCATCATCGTCGATCGGCAGTCGGTTGCCACGATAGCGCACTTGGCCGCCGCTGACCCGCGCGTTGGGTGATAGTAGACCAGCGATCGCCATCGCGGTCGTGGTCTTGCCACTGCCCGATTCTCCGACGAGGCCCACGGCCTCTCCGGCTCGGAGCGCGAAGCTTACGCCGTCGATTGCTCGCAATGAAACGCCCTTGAGCCCATAATCGACAGAGAGCCGGTCTATTTCCAGAAGCGGTGTTTTGTCCTGGGAGGAGCTGGTCATGGGATCACCCTCCGCCGTGGATTGAACGTGTCGTCAAGGGCACTGCCAATCAGGACGAAGCTAAGCGAAACCGTGAGTACGCACAGTCCTGGGGCGCCGAGGTACCACCAGGCTCCAGCACTGGCCGCGCCGGCGCGCTGAGCGAGCGAAAGCAAAGTGCCCCATGAAGGCTGCAACGGGTCCCCGAGTCCAAGGAATGAGAGCGATGTCTCGACATAGATTGCGCTGGCGACCACCAGCGCACCATTGGCTGCGATTTGCGGCACGAGATTGGGGAGGATGTGCCGCACCATGATGCCGAAATTACTGCTACCCGCAACGCGCGCACGATCAATGAATGGTCGCTCCTTAAGCGACAGTGTCTGACTCCGGACGATACGTGCAACAAAGGACCAGCTTGTCATGCCTATAACGACAATGATCACGAAAAGAGAAGGACGGAAGCCCAGGATTTCTCCACCGCGCCCCATCACCTCGAGAACCACGGGTGTAATGACCAGCGCCAGCACGAAGGACGGCATGACAAAAAAGAAGTCTGTCAAGCGCATCAGCCAGACGTCGACCCTGCCACCATAGTAGCCAGCGGTCGTACCGATTGTAGTCCCAACGACGAGGCTGATCACAGTCGCGAGTAGCGCAATCGTAAGCGAGATCCGGGCACCATGGAGGACCAGATTGAGCACGTCCCGCCCGATTTCGTCCGTGCCGAGCAGATGCTCGCCTGATGGGGGTGCGAGGAAATCGCCAGTTGCATTGATCGCAGTCTGGAGCGGTCCCGCCAGAATATTGGGGACCGCTCCCACAACAAGAAAGAATACCAGACATACGAGGCCCACCTGAGCACCGCCATAGCTGAGAAATTGACGCAGAAAGCCTTTTATTGCGCGCGCCCGGCCTCGCGGGCAATATCGAACAATATTGTCGCTCATTGTCGGACCCTCGGATCTAGAAGGCTGTAGGCAAGATCGGCTACGAGGTTTGCGAGAACAATTGAAACGCCAAGCAACAGGAATATGCCTTGAAGGACTGGGTAGTCC
>NZ_RZQA01000751.1:0-3215 GCF_004022915.1 Mesorhizobium sp. M7A.F.Ca.US.006.04.2.1 | reverse complement strand
GAACGGGCCCCGTGTGCAAAACTGTTGATATCCTAGCTCACCACGCCGACCGGAAAGCCGGCGAGGATGCCGATCTTCTTCGTCTTCGTCGCCTGTCCTGCCGCGATGCCTGCAAGGTACCAACCCTGGTAAGTGCGGGCATAGAAGCTTTCCATGTTGGCCCCATTCTCCGTGCCCGAAGCACTCAGAAACGCCACATTCGGATAGGCTTTGGCCGCTTCGGCCATTGGGGCGCTGTAGCCATAGGTGGTGCCGATTATGATGTTGAAGCCGCGCTTGACGTAGAGATCGATCGCCGCGCGCAGCTTAGTGGCCTCTTCCGGTATGTTCTCCGTCACCGAGACGGGCACCTGTAGCTGTTCCTCCAAGGCCTTGCGGCCGGCCTCGAGGGCTTCGTTCCATCCGCCGTCTTGCGCTGAACTTGCGTAGATGAACGCGACCTTGGGCGCCCCTTCCAGAGTAAAGGCATAAGCGCCGGACGTAGCACAGAATACGAAAACCGTGGCCGCCGCCGCGAACAGGCGAACTGAGTCGGACGGCTTCGTGTTGCGCTCTTTCATTTCGTGGTTCCCCTTGTTTTTCTTTGATTTTCTCAGCCGGAAGCACGCCGCGCCCATGCAGCTTCCCTGCACGGTGACGATTGCCGCCGGAGCGTCTTTTTTGATTTGGCAAAAGCGAATTGGCTCTTGTGCAGTGCATAACAGCCGATTACGTTCGTTCATGCAACAAAAATAATCATGCTCATTTTTTGGGCACTTTGTGCAGAAATGTGAACGATCAAATGAACACCGATGCTCTGGCATCATTTGTAAAAATCGCGGAACTGCGGTCATTGTCGGCCGCGGCGAAGTTGTACGGCCTGCCCAAATCCACGCTCAGTCTCCGGCTCAAGCAGCTTGAAGACGATCTGAAGGTCGCTCTGTTCGAGCGCTCCGGCCGTGTCCTGTTGCTCACGGAAGCAGGGCAAACCCTGCTCGGGCACGCGCGGCAGATCCTGCAAAGCTGCGATACGGCGCGGGCCGCCGTGACGGAACTGAGCGACGACGTGACCGGAACCTTGCGGATCGGCGCCACGGGGGAGTTCGGCACGGCCTACTACACGCAGATGCTCATGGCGTTCAGAAAGCTCTACCCCAAGGTGGAAATCGAACTCACCTTCTTTTCGCCGCACGTTCTCTACGCGCCAGAGAGCCTCGATATGCTCGACGCCGTGATTTCATGGGACGAAGGTATCGAAGTCGGCGAAACGCTCTCCACCGCAAAATTCGCACTCTTTGCCAGCAAGAGTTATGTCGAGCGTGCCGGGATGCCACGAAAACCCGCCGATTTGGCGGAACACCAGGGCATTGTCTATCGCACCTCGGCGGGCCTGCAGCACTGGCGGCTACAGAAAGGTACCGCGCAGGAAAGTATCTTGCCGCGCAGCAACCTGATCGCCAACGAATACTGGACTATCAAGTACTTCGCCGTTGCGGGCGAGGGCATTGCCTATCTACCGCACTTCTTCACCACGATCGAGTGTGAACGCGGCCACCTCATTCCGTTGCTCGACACATGGGAGTCCGCGGAAAAGCGGGTCAGCATCCGCATATCGCGCCCGCACGCCCCATCGCGTAAGATGACCGCGTTCATGGATGTCTGCGGCCGCTACTTCTCGCCCGGCTTCGTTTTCACGGGGCCGCGCTACTACGTCGAAACAATCTTCGATGCAAGCCAGCAAGAAAAGGGAACAGAAAAATGAAGGTCCTTGAAACCGGTAATGGCGCGCGTGCAATGAAAGGGGGAGGGCTCGACCCGCAGCGTGTCAGCTTCGACAAGATCCCGATCATCGATCTCGAGCCCATGTTCGCAGGCAACGAGGCGGCCAGGCGAAAGCTCGCCCAGGAACTGCGCAAGGCCTGCACGGAAGTCGGCTTCCTCTATATCAAGAACCATCACGTTCCGAAGGATGTCATCGATGCCACGTTTGGGGTGGCGGAGGTGTATTTCGCCGAATCCGACGACGTGAAGATGGAGAATCACGTTTCCAATTCAAAGAATAATCGCGGTTATGCGGCAATATTGGAAGAGAATACGGATCCGACCGCGCGCGGAGACCTGCACGAATCCTATGATATTGCGCTGGATGTGCCAGCCGACGATCCGGACGTGAAGGCCGGCAAAGTACTCTACGGTCCCAACCAGTGGCCAGCGGGCAGGCCGGAATTCCGAACGGCACTGGAAGCCTACCATGCCGAGATGCTGACGCTGAGTGGCCACCTGCTCCATGCCTTTGCTCTGGCTCTTGGGTTGGAGGAGACATATTTCGACCTGCTGGTCGGCAAGCCGCTCGCAACTTTGCGGGTGCTCCACTATCCACCGCAGTTTGGCGAGATCGATGACCGCCAGATCGGCATTGGGGCGCATTCGGACTATGAGTGCTTCACGATCCTGGCCCAGAAGGATGGTATTTCAGCCTTGCAGGTACTGAATGCAACTGGCGAGTGGATTGCGGCCGATCCCGTCCCCGGCTGCTTCGTCGTCAATGTGGGAGATCAGATGGCGCGTTGGACCAATGACCTTTTCGCCTCGACCGTCCACCGCGCGGTGAATCGTTCCGGCAAAGAACGCTATTCGATCCCGTTCTTCTTCGGTCCAAACTATGATGCCGTGATCGAGGTGCTTCCCAGTTGCATTGATGAGGATCATCCTGCGAAGTACCCTCCGATCACGTCGGGCGAATACGTCAACGGCCGCTTCAAGGCGACATTTGCGCACTATGCCGCGCAAAGCGAGGCCGGCGCCGAAACCGCGGCTTAAGCGGATAATCCTGTCATGCGCGGCCGCTCCTGTGGCCGCGCATCGCATACCCGCCGTCCGTTGACCGAGATCAATATGATAGCACCCTCGATGGGTAGCGTCGCGTTAACTGGTTAGCCATGGCGTCACCAGAAGAACCCATTTCGGTTTGACGGTGGATGTGGCTAATTTTTCGGCTTTGAGGGCTTGGTGGAGCGCGGTCTTCCCGATTTGGGCTTTGAGCAGCAACGGAGCAGAAAACCTGCATAAGGAAGTCACGGCTCGTCGTCCGGGTCAGCGGTTTTCGGATCGCGTGGCGGGCCTCGGTTTCGGCTATGGCCGCGGCAAGGCACAGCCAGTCGGCGATGCTGAGGGGGGTAATGTTTTCAGGGGGCATTTTGCCGGTGCCAAAATGGATATCGCTCATGGTCTTACCC
>NZ_RZQA01000750.1:0-3216 GCF_004022915.1 Mesorhizobium sp. M7A.F.Ca.US.006.04.2.1 | reverse complement strand
CAGGAAGACATCGACGCGCGAGCCGAAGCGGATCAAGCCGAAACGCTCGCCGGTGCCGATCGAGCCGCCCGCCTCGGCCCAACAGACGATCCGCCGCGCCACCAGGCCGGCGATCTGGACGGCGGCGATCGTGCCGTTGGGGCTTTCGATGACCAGGCCGTTGCGCTCGTTCTCGGTGCTGGCCTTGTCGAGTTCGGCGTTGAGGAATTTTCCGGGCCGGTGTTCGATCCTGACGATACGACCGCGTACCGGGGCGCGGTTCACGTGACAGGAAAAGACATTCATGAACACCGAGATGCGGGTCATCTCGACATTGCCGAGGCCGAGTTCGCGCGGCGG
Organism: Mesorhizobium sp. M7A.F.Ca.US.006.04.2.1; assembly: GCF_004022915.1. Classification (NCBI taxonomy): domain Bacteria; kingdom Pseudomonadati; phylum Pseudomonadota; class Alphaproteobacteria; order Hyphomicrobiales; family Phyllobacteriaceae; genus Mesorhizobium; species Mesorhizobium sp. M7A.F.Ca.US.006.04.2.1. The sequence goes on along the minus strand of NZ_RZQA01000750.1, from coordinate 2,877 downwards.
CACGGCCGGCCCGACCGCCGAGATGATGCCGTCGGCGGGGCTGACCACCAAGCGGTCGTCGACCGGCGTGACGCGCTCGGGATCGCGGAAGAAATAAACGCACCAGGCCGTCAGGATCAGACCGATCCAGAACAGGACCGAGGAGAAATAGCCGAGGAAAAGCGTCGCCGCGCCAAAGGCCGCGATGAAGGGATAGCCTTCGCGATGGATCGGTACGAACGCGTTCTTGACCGTATCGACAAGGCTCATCAGCTAAAAACAGGCTCCGTTTCAAGTCCGGCCTCAATAGCCGAAAGCCCCCCTCGCCGCAACGCAACAATCGGCGGCGCGGGCGAACGGGCAAGGGCCTGTCGCCTCAGGATAGCCGAACGCTCCGCGTTCGTGAGGTCGCGACCGGCTCGCATGCCTGTGCCACTGGCGTCAGAATTACGAGACAATCAGCCCAGATCAGTTGGCACCATCGGCTTCGGCGCGCACAAAATGTTCTTCGATCTCAAGCCTATGGGCATCCGCCAGCGGATCTTCGGCGCCCGACCTCAAGAGCGCGCTCCCGTTGGGAGAGGACACCAAAAACAGCAGTCTACCGTCAGCAGCAACTGTCCAACTGACGACCGATCCTCCCTCGCTCGGAATCAGCATCGATGGCAAAGCAACTGCTCCTGCCGTATCAATTCCAGCCCTGCGCAAAAGAAGGTCGAGGGCTGCTGGTGCCCCGTATTCATCAGCCAGTTCGATGACTGTCGCTATTGAATCAGCGCCGACATGCGACAGCTTCAGACCGACACGTGGAGCACCTTCGCCAAGTAACTCATCAACGCTATCGACCGGTCCGAGGTCGAGTTGCAGTTCTGTACCATCAGCAGCCAGGTACTGGTATGCAGCCGCATGCGTTGGCGTGACTACGCACAAACGCACCCTGCCGGCGTTGGTTACGACCGGAAATGTCATCTGCTTCTCGCCATCTATGTCCAACATCCGTCCTTTGCCGAGCCCGAGCTTAACCTCGGGCTGCGGCAAAGCTGCACAGGCGAGCCCGATGCCCACTTCAAGTCGGCTCGTCATCACTGCTTTCAGATGGAACACCGAACGATGGCGCAATCGAGGTTCGCGCCTGGAGTTGGCCATCACAATGTCAAGAGTGGCCTCCTGGCATTCGGCATCGTCGACAATCTCCAGTTCAGGCCAGGAGGCTATCCAACCCACTGCGCGGGCAAGCATCGGGACGCTGTCTTCCTCCTTGTAAAAAAGATCGTCGAGTCCATCAAGGAAATCAGCGCGGCCACCTTCGAATCCAGTCTGTTCCTCCGCTTCCTTGGGATGTTCCCGGACCCAAGCAACCATCTGTTTCAAAATAGCTAAATGGTTTTCTGCTCGCATTCCAGCCAAAGCCAAATGCACATCCGAGGTGACTTTATCGAGGTGATCACGGTAATTGTGAATAAATTGGCTATGGCCGCCATTAGCCACTTCCATCCCGTATAGGTAAGCGTGAAAAAACTGCCTCGCTGACGGCGGTATTTCGTGATCTTTGTAGAGGCCCTGATCAAACATTGCGGTCACGAAATCCATGACTGCAGTCACGAGGTCAGCAACGTAGTTTTCCTTAGCGGCGCGCTCGACTGCTGAAAACGGGACAACAATTGAAGTCACGCGCGGACTGGCCGTCGGTTGCTCCGGCTGGTGCGCCGAAATCGTTGTCGACTGCTGCAGCCTTTTCTTTCGCGAAAAAATTCCGAACATTCCAAAGCCTTCTTACCCGGAGGAAAGCAATACCGGTAGATCAGAGTCTGTCAGCAGAATATCACTTGGAAAAGTGGATAAAAAGGCGCTTGAAATTCATTTTCACTGCGTCTTACCAATATTTTGAAGAACACTTCAACCGATAGTTTGAAGAACACTCCAAAAACTGACCTCGAGGCTTCGTCGCGAACTCAGCAAAGAGCAGCCAAACCAAAATTATCGGTTCTGTGCCTGTCGGCAGACCGCTGCCTCGCCCGTCCTTGGTGAGACAGCGCCATCATGGACCATTTGGCGATGCTGACGCACTCAACAAGGAGTCCCCTACATGCAGAAACCACCTGCCCCCCAAGCGCATCTCGTCACTGCCGGTCTCGCTTTCGGCGAGTCGCCGCGCTGGCATGACGGACGGCTGTGGCTTTGCAACTGGGGCACCGGCGAGATTATCGCCGTCGATGCCGACGGCAACCGCGAGGTCATGCTCACCGTACCGGCTGTCCTGCCCTACTCCATTGACTGGCTGCCGGATGGCCGCCTGCTCGTCATCTCCGGCCGCGAAGGGCTGCTGCTACGACAGGAGGCCGACGGGAGCCTCGTCACTCGCGCCGATTTGCGTGACCTGTCGAAAAGCCCTTGGAACGAGATCGTCGTCGACGGGCGCGGCAACACCTATGTCAATGGCGGCGGACCGGCGCCGGCTTCTGGCGAGCATTTCAGCCCCGGCACCATCGTGTTGATCACGCCGGACGGCGCGGTCCGGCAGGTGGCGGAAAATATCGCCTTTGCCAACGGCATGGCAGTGAGCCCGGACAACAAGACGCTGATTGTCGCGGAATCCCATGCCAATCGGCTGACCGCCTTCGACATTGCCGCCGACGGCAGCCTTGCCAACCGAAGGGTCTGGGCCGACCTCGACGGCTATCCCGACGGCATCTGCCTCGATGCCGAAGGGGCGGCCTGGTATGCGGATGTTCCCAACAAGCGTTGCGTGCGGGTGCGTGAAGGCGGCGAGGTGCTGCAGACAGTGACCGTCGATCGCGGCTGCTTTGCCTGCATGCTGGGCGGCACCGACAGGAAAACGCTGTTCATTCTCGCCGCCGAATGGCGCGGCTTCGAGCATATGGTCAGCGACGCCCGCAC
>NZ_RZQA01000074.1:0-12378 GCF_004022915.1 Mesorhizobium sp. M7A.F.Ca.US.006.04.2.1 | reverse complement strand
GTGCGTATCTGTACCGAAAGCATCCCCTTTCCCAATCAACAGACGCAGATAAGGGCACAGATATGCGGAAAGTTTTTTGGGCGCCGCAAGTCCTGACACTGGCGCTCGCGGCTGTTTGGGCGGGTGCCTCGCCGGCCGGGGCCGAGGACGTCTACAACCTCAACCAGAACGAAAGCGGCTTCAACCTGCCCGGCGTCACCTTGCCCCAGGGCCAGGACGAGGTCCATGCCGCGGATGGCACCACTTGCCGTTCCGCCGTCTCCGGCTCCGGCGCCTATGTCGATCTCGGCGTCATCAGAGGCAACAGCCAGTCCGACAATGATGTCGCCACTTACGGCCGCGTGGTGATCCCCATCGGGCGTACGCCCAAGCGCGTCGATTGCAGCCGTCTCTACGAGCTTGAGGTCGAGCGCCTTCAGCTGGAGCTGAAGCTCCTCAAAATGGGCCTCGGCACCGACGGCCAGACGGCGAGTATTGCCGCCACCGCTCCCGCGACCGCATCACCGGGGTGGGCCAACGAAGGCTGGAGCATCAGAACCGGAAATGGCGATGGCAAGAAAAAGAAGAAGCAGTAGCCGCGCGCTGTTTGCGATGGCGGCACTTGCCGGTTCCTGCCTTCCGATGCAGGCGGCGATCATCGGCACCTGCACCATCATGGTCGGGGCGTCCGGAACGATGAAGGCCAGTCCCGCCATCAGCATACTGGGCTCCAAACAGGCAGGCGGATCGAGCGCCAGCGCCACCGTGGTGGCAAGCTCCCTGTTATGCTCAATACTCAACCTGCTTGACTGCTATTCGGTTTCGGCGCCGGCGCCTGCCGCATTCTCGTCCGCGCCGAGCGGCGGTGGCACCAACGTGACGTTCGCTTCGGTCTTCCGCCTCGATGGCTCGGGGGCCGATGTCAACGGAAGTGTGCCGCAGAGGGTTGCCAACGGCACCCACGCGATGCAGGTCGACCTCACCGCCACCAAGTCGAGCGGTATCTTTCCCGCCGGCAACTATCAGGGCACGGTCACCGTGCGCTGCGAATAAGGCCGCGACAACTCAAATCGGGCTGGACCATGCGCGTGGTCTGGCAAGCTGCGGCCTTACAGGTTAGCTTCCACGCAATCGGAACGATCTGCGTTCGCCCGGACGCACGAAGACGCTCCGGCATTTTGAATTTGCGTTGCCAGGAGGCCCTGCTTGATTATCGTCATCGGCTCGATCAACCTCGACCTTATCGCCAAGGTCGACCGCTTGCCGAGCCCCGGCGAGACGGTGGGCGGCTCGGCCTTCACCACCGCGCCCGGGGGCAAGGGCGCCAACCAGGCCCTGGCCGCCGCACGCGCCGGCGCCTCGGTGCGCATGGTCGGCGCCGTCGGCAGGGACAGCTTCGCCGCCGAGGCACTGGCATTGCTGCGCGACGGCAAGGTCGACCTGTCCGGCGTTGCCGAGACTCACGCCTCGACCGGCACGGCACTGATCATGGTCGCCGACGACGGCGAGAACATCATCGCCGTGGTGCCGGGCGCCAACGCTTCCGTGGTGCCCGGCGATCTCTCCAAGGCCTTTCTGAAAAAAGGCGACGTCGTGCTGCTGCAAAATGAGATTCCGCTGGCCACCGTCGATGCCGCCCTCGACCAGGCAAGGGCGGCCGGCGCCATCACGGTGCTCAACACAGCACCTTTCCAGGCGCAAGCAGCCGGCTTTCTCGGCAAGGCCGACTATGTCGTCGCCAACGAAACCGAGTTCGACCTGTATGGCGAAGCGCTGTCGCTGCAAGGCCGCGATCGGGCGGTGCGCATGCGCGACTTTGCCGGAAAGACCGGCCGCACCGTCGTCGTCACGCTCGGCGGCGATGGCGTGATGGCGGCGACACCGACCGAGTTCCTGGCCGTTGCTGCGCGCAAGATCGTCCCCGTCGACACGGTCGGCGCCGGCGATACGTTCTGCGGCTATTTCGCCGCCAGCCTGTCGTCGGGCCTCACGCTCGAACAGGCGCTGGCGCGCGCCGGCGCGGCCGGCTCGCTGGCCTGCCTGAAACCTGGCGCCCAACCGGCGATCCCGCTCGCCAAAGACGTCGATCAGGCGCTGCAGGAAACCCATTAAAATGCTGCGTCCTCAAACAAAACATGCCGTGCCACCGGCAGGCGACATCTGCCGCCTGTCCGCAGTCGAACTCGCCGGCGCGATCCGGGAGAGGGAGCTTTGCGTGCGCGAGGTGGTGGCGGCATTCCTCGACCGCATCGAGGCGGTCAATCCGCTGGTCAACGCCATCGTCTCCTTGCGCGATCGCGCCGATATCCTGCGCGAAGCCGATGCGGCCGATGCCAGCCCAACGCGAGCCAAAACCAACCCGCTCTTCGGCCTGCCGATGGCCATCAAGGACCTCGCCTCGACCACGGGCCTCAGGACCTCTTTCGGCTCGCCGATCTTCGCCGATTTCGTGCCGCAGGAGGACGATTTCTTCGTCGAGCGCATCCGCAATGCCGGCGCCATTATCATCGGCAAGACCAACGTCCCCGAATTCGGGCTTGGTTCCAACACCTACAACGCCGTGTTCGGGCCGACGCTGAACGCCTTCGATCCGGCCCTGACCGCCGGAGGCTCGAGCGGCGGCGCGGCCGTTGCCCTGGCGCTCGACATGGTGCCCGTCGCCGATGGCAGCGACTTTGGCGGCTCGCTGCGCAACCCGGCCGCCTGGAACAATGTTTTTGGCTTCCGCCCGTCGCAAGGACTTGTTCCCGGCGGACCCGATTTCGAAGTCTTCCATGCGCAGATGGGCGTCGACGGGCCGATGGGCCGCAACGTCCGTGACATGGCACTGCTGCTCGATGTGCAGGCCGGTTACCACCCGCACGCGCCATTGTCCTACGAGAAACCCGGCTCGTTCCTCGAAGGGCTTGGAATACCCGCAACTGGTGGCCGCATCGCCTGGCTCGGTGATCTCGGCGGTCATCTGCCGGTTGAAACAGGCGTTCTCGGCCTGTGCGAGGCGGCACTTGGCCGCTTTGCGGAAGCGTCCTTCGCGACCGAGCCCCTGCTGCCGGATTTCGATTTCGAAGCGCTGTGGCAGGCCTTCGTGACGCTGCGCCAGGCCAGCAGCGGCTGCGCGCTCAAAACCCACTATGACGATCCCGCGAAGCGCCGCCTGCTCAAGCCGGAAGCCATCTGGGAAGTGGAGAACGCAACGCGGCTGACGGCGCCGCAGATCCGCGCCGCTTCGGTCATCCGCACGTCCTGGCATCGCACGCTGCTGTCGATCTTCGACCGCTATGATCTGATTGCGCTGCCGACAGCGCAGGTCTTCCCCTTCGACATCGATACGCATTGGCCGCGTGAGGTCGCCGGACGCACAATGGACAGCTATCACCGCTGGATGCAGGTTTCCGCCTTCGCGACCTTGGGCGGCTGCCCGGCGGCCAATGTGCCGGTCGGCTTCGACGATAGAGGGCGGCCGATGGGCATGCAGCTGATCGGCCGGCCACGCGGCGACCTTGCCGTGCTCAAGGCGGCGGCCGCCTATGAGGCAACACTGCCCTGGCCGGCCGGCGCCTGAATCGCACGCGTTGGCGTGCCGCGGCGCTTCGCGCACCGGCTTGCATCGCTATCGCCGCCATGCATTGATTATCCTCAGCCGCGCCGCCTCGGCGGTATTCCTGGGGAAAAAGCATGTCGCTCGAACTCTACGCCGCCTATGTCCTCGCTTGCATCGTCATTATCCTGGTGCCCGGTCCGACGGTCACGCTGATCATTGCCAACAGCATCCGCCATGGCTCGCGCGCCGGCCTCGCCAACGTCGCCGGCACGCAGGCCGGGCTTGCCGTGATGATCGCCATCGTCGGCATCGGCCTCAACACGCTGATCGCAGGCATGGGCCACTGGTTCGAGTGGGTACGACTGATCGGCGCGGCCTATCTGATCTGGATGGGTGTGCAGATGTTCCGCTCCAAGGGCACGTTGAATGCCGATGGAACAGCGAGAAAGCCGCGCGGCGGCTTCTTCCTGCAGGGCCTGCTGGTGGCGCTGAGCAACCCCAAGACGCTGATTTTCTTCGGCGCCTTCTTTCCGCAGTTCATTTCGCCGCAAGGCAACTACTCGCTGCAGATCGCCGTCATGGGTCTGACCGCCATGATCTTCGCCGCCTTCTCGGATTCGACTTACGCGCTGGCCGCCGGCCGCGCCGGGCGCCTGCTGTCGGCCGGCCGCATCAAACTCCTGTCGAGGATCAGCGGCAGCTTCATGGTCGGCGGCGGCCTGTGGCTGGCGTTTTCGCGGTCGAAGTAAAGGCGGCCGAGCCGGCGCCGCAAGGAGTTGCAGCACCCTGGAATGGCAACAGATTGAAAGTGTGCTGTCCCACCACCACATGAATCTGGCTTGAGGGATTCATGTCTGTCTTTTGGACTTGGGATGGTTTGAAGAGGAACGCGCCTGGCGTGATCCTCTTTATTGGTGCGTTTGCGGTTATGATCATGTTGGCGGCAAACAAATGGATCAACGACGCCAGCCCGATCCGATCGGTCGACACAGTCGAGGCAAACGTCGAAAGTGTCCGGTTGGACCATGGCCGCGGCATATATCTGGTTTCTATCGAGAACGGTTCGTCTGTCCTTATCGATGACGATCACCCGCATCTGATCGGCTCGCGCACAAACATCGAACGCGTCACGCGCGACAATGGCTTCGTCTTCTACCGATTCGTGAATTGAATCATGGCAACAGTATCTTCTCTCAGAAACCGCCTGCTTCTGTTTCAGGCAGAATACCGAGACGCAGTCATTGGTGTCGTATTCTTCTGCGCACTGCCCCTGGCGGCGCTGATCCCGATTGCGATGAACCAGGACAATCCGGTTGTGGCAACTCAGAGTGTGATGGGCACTATCGAGTATGTGAGGTTAATGCCCATCAATCCGAAGATGGCTGCCGGGCGCGGGCTGTATTACACATACGATGTCCGCCTTGATGGCAACAGCGCGGTGACATCCATCGATGATGAAGTGGGGATGCCGCACCTTGTCGGTTCGGTCATCCCCATCGAGCGGCAACATCATAAGCGCGGCGGAGACACCTATCGGTTTCTCAATGAGTGAAGACGCGTGCTCACAAGTTCAGTTCTGTTCTGACGGTCAGTTAAGCCGCCCCAGCCTCTCCACCAGCAAGGCGAAAAACGCATCATGGTCGATGTCGCGCATCACCATGGCGTTCTTCGGCCGTTTGGTGACGCCCCACCAGTCGATCACGGTCATGCCCATGGTCAGTTCCGAGGCGGTTTCCACGCTGACGTTGCAGTTGCGGCCCTTGAACAGGTCCGGCTTCAACAGATAGGCGATGACGCAAGGATCGTGCAGCGGGCCACCGTCGGTGCCGTATTTCTCTTCATCGAAGCGCTCGAAGAACTCCAACATCTCCGCGGTGGCGGTGCCGACCCTGGTGCCCAGCGCGCGGAAGGCCTGCGTGCGCTTGGCGGTGGTCAGCGCCTTGTGGGTGACGTCGAGAGGCATCATGACGATCGGAATGCCGGATTTGAGCACGACATCTGCGGCCTGCGGGTCGACATAGATGTTGAATTCGGCGGTCGGTGTGACATTGCCGCCTTCGAAGAAGCCGCCGCCCATCAGCACGATTTCCTTGATGCGCGGTGCGATGCGCGGCTCGCGGATCAGCGCCAGCGCAATGTTGGTGAGCGGGCCGAGCGCGCAAAGCGTGATCGTGCCGCTTTCTTCGCTCATCAGCGTCTCGACGATGAAATCGACCGCGTACTGGTCCTGCAGCTTCATCGTCGGTTCGGGCAATTGCGGACCGTTGAGGCCGGTCTTGCCATGCACTTCCTCGGCGGTGACCAGTTCGCGCGTCAGGGGCCGGATGGCACCGGCATAGACCTTGATGTCCGGGCGGCCGGCCAGCTCGCAGATCTTGCGGGCATTCTTTTCGGTAAGCTTCAGCGGCACGTTGCCGGCAACGGCTGATATGCCGACGATCTCCAGTTCGGAGCTGCCGAGCGCCAGCAATATGGCGACGGCATCATCCTGGCCGGGATCCGTGTCGATGATGATCTTGCGTGACTGGGGCATTTCAATTCCTTGTTTGGCGAGGTCGTGGACTTGCATCGATCCGATCGGAACATCCAAATGACGCCGAAGCGGCCGCGAGCTGCCAGGCCGAACCGCTCGACCGGGGAAGACAATCCCGACCCGCGCGCTTTTCCTTGCATCTGCTCGCCGTTTCAAGCGCCATGTCTGTCATTCCTGTGAGTCCACGGCCTGGTCTTTTTGGGCGGGTCTGTTGACGGCTTGAACTTGGTCGCGGGGCGGACCATATCAAGGCCATCGGGAAAAATGCCATCTGGGTTTTTCCACTTTATGTCGCTCTTGAGAGGACAGTGTAACATGAGCCGAATGACGCCCTTTTCCAGCCCGCTTCTGCTTGGTTTCGACGCCATGGAAAAGACCCTGGAACGCTTGGCGAAGTCCGGTGACAGCTACCCTCCCTACAACATCGAACGCCTCAGCGGCGCCGACGGCAAAACCGAAAGGTTGCGCATCACATTGGCGGTCGCCGGTTTCGCCGAAAGCGATCTCGATGTCACCACGGAGGAAAACCAGTTGGTCGTGCGCGGCCGTCAGACCGACGACACCGAGCGCGAATTTCTTCATCGCGGCATCGCCGCGCGCCAGTTCCAGCGCTGTTTCGTGCTGGCCGACGGCATGCGGGTGATCGCAGCGGAGTTGAAGAACGGCCTTTTGGCGATCGACCTCGATCGGCCGGAGTCCGAACGGCTGGTACGGAAAATAAACATATCGGTGAAAGACTGATCTTTACCGATGGCTCTCATGCGGGATGGCCTTGAGCGGCGTCCTCGCGCCAAGGAGGCTTTGAAATGACCAGAACTGAAACTATCACCATGACCAATGGCGAATTCGCTCATCTCGGCGAGGGCTCGGTCGCTTATCTCAGAAAGGTCTCGAGCGACGAATTGCTCGGCCGTTTCCCCAATCTCGGCGAAATCGCTCCCGGCATGGAACTGTGGGCGCTGTTTGCCGCCAATGGCCAGCCGATCCTGCTTTCCGACGCGCGTGACCGCGCACTGGCCGGTGCCATGGAAAACGACCTGACCACGGTCGCCATCCACTAAGACCCAGCGCGCCGCCCTGTTAGGCGCGACCAGCAGGCTCAAACGCATAGGGCCGCCCGTGGCGGCCCTTGAAGTTCGTCTCACCAGAAAAATCAGGCCGCGTGCGAGGCCTGGGTGTCCGATAAAAGCGCGTGGATAGCCGCGGCGTCGCGCGTACCCCTGATCTTGGCCACCGTGTCGGCGTCACGCAGCACTCGCGCGATGCGCGACAGTGCCTTGAGGTGATCGGCACCCGCCCCTTCCGGCGCCAGCAGCAGAAACACCAGATCGACGGGCTGATCGTCCAGCGATTCGAAATCGACAGGCGTCTCCAGCCGGGCGAAAACACCTGCGATGCGCTTCACGCCGGCCAGCTTGCCGTGCGGGATGGCGATGCCGTTGCCGACGCCGGTCGAACCCAGCCGCTCACGCTGCAGGATGGTGTCGAACACCTCCCGCTCCGGAATGCCGGAAATCGCCGCCGCCCGTTCGGACAGCAATTGCAGCAGCTGCTTCTTGGAGTTCGCCTTCAACGCCGGCAATATCGCCGGAACGTTGATAAGATCGCTCAGATCCATGCTTGAAAATCCCTTGTTCGCCTGCCGTCACCAGTCCTCACCCCTCGTGCGGCCGGCTCTTATCCCAGTGCGACCTCGTCGTCACCGTGCGACCCTTGTCGTCACCGTGCGACCGTTGTCGTCACGCTTGTGCGACCTTGGTCGTCGACGGGTCGATCCAACCGATATTTCCATCGGGTCGGCGATAGACGATGTTGAGATGGTCGGTTCCCGCGTTGCGGAAGACGAAGACCGGGCTGTCCTTGGTGTCGAGCTCGATGACCGCCGACGCCACCGACATGGTCTTCAGCGTCATGGTTGATTCGGCGACGATGGCCGGCGCGAAATTCTCCGGAATGTCCTCGTCGTCATCGGCAAGCGGCGCCATCACCGTGTAGGCTATGTCGGTCGGTTGGCCGTTGGCGGCGCCCGAATTGTGCGATTTCAGCCGGCGCTTGTAGCGCCTCAGGCGGGTTTCCAGACGGTCCGCCGCCGCCTCGAAGGCAAGCGTCGGATCCTGGGCATCGCCGGTGGCCTGCAGCGAAGCGCCGGAATCCAGCCGGATCATGCAATCCGCCGAATAGCGCGAACCCGATTTGATGACCGTGACATGTCCGGCAAAGCCGCGATCGAAATATTTGCCGATCGCTTCGCCGACACGATCGTTGATGCGTGTCCGAAACGCATCGCCGATGTCCATGTGTTTTCCCGATATGCGCAGATTCATCTGAAAACTGACCTTCCTTGCTCAGGCTTCAAACTGGCCCGAGTTTATACTCGTGATCCGTGCGCACAAGCTTTGCGGCGTCACTTGCGCCGATTTTAAATCCAGACTTTCCGGTTGATCACAAGCCGCCCTTTGACCGTCCCGAGGCCAACGTCGTGACGGACCATCCGCATGCGGGCATCTAGCCCGTCTCATGCGGGCGGGCTTCTAGCCAGTTCACCGCGGCTTGTCAATGAAGTGCTGGCTTGTGGAAAATCGACTCGCCTCAGCGCCCGGCGCTGGCCATCGCACGTTTCTCGCGCCGGCGCTGCACCGAGGAGGGGATATTCATGCCTTCCCGGTACTTGGCGACCGTACGCCTTGCAATGTCGACGCCACTTTCGCGCAACATGTCGACGATTGCATCGTCGGAAAGCACGTCGACGGGCTTCTCCTCGTCGATCAACTGCTTGATGCGGTCACGCACGGCTTCCGAGGAGTGCGCATCGCCGCCGCCCGATGCGGCGATCGAGGCGGTGAAGAAGTAGCGAAGCTCGAACACGCCGCGCGGCGTCAGCATGTATTTATTGGCTGTGACCCGGCTGACGGTCGATTCGTGCATGCCGATGGCGTCGGCCACCGTGCGCAGATTGAGCGGCTTCAGCTGCCGCACGCCATGGACGAGGAAGGCGTCCTGCTGGCGAACGATTTCCGAAGCGACCTTGAGGATGGTCTTTGCCCGCTGGTCGAGGCTGCGCGTCAGCCAGTTGGCGTTCTGCAGGCATTCGGCCAGAAAATCCTTTTCCGCCTGGTTCTTGGCCTGCGGAGAGACCTGGGCGAAATAGATATGGTCGACCAACACCCGCGGCAGCGTTTCGGCATTGAGTTCGACCGTCCAGCTGCCGTCATTGGCCGCGCGCACCTCGACATCGGCGACGATCGCGTCGCTGGCGCCGCCCGAAAACGCCATGCCCGGCCGGGGATCGAGCGCCCGGATTTCGGCCAGCATGTCGAGCAGATCCTCCTCGTCGACACCGCAGATCCGTTTCAATGCGTGAAAATCGCGCCGTGCCAGGAGTTCGAGATTGGCGACCAGCGCCTTCATCGCCGGATCGAGCCGGCTCCGCACGGCAAGCTGCAGCGACAGGCATTCGGCCAGGTCGCGGGCAAACAGGCCGGCCGGCTCGAAGGTCTGACACACCGCCAGCACCTTCGCCACGGCGGCCGCATCCGCACCGAGACGAGCGGCGATCTCTGCCAGATCGGCACGCAGATAGCCGGTCTCGTCAAGGCCGTCGGCGAGGTCGGCGGCGATCAGACGTGCAGCCGGATCGGCGAAGGCTAGCGCCACCTGTTCACCGACATGGTCGCGCAGCGTGATCGCAGCAGTCGCCATATCGCCGGCGTCAAACCACTCGGATGAGGAACCCGCGCCATTGCCGGAAGCCGATTTCCATTGCGCCGTCAGGTCGGGACCGAGCCGCTCGCTGGTGCCCGGGTCGTCGGGAAACAGGTTTTCCAGCGACGTGTCGAGCTTGTCCGAGATCGCCTCCGCGCTCCACTGCGTCTCGTTTTCGAACCAGTCGCCTTCGGAGGTGGCTTGCGGCTCCGCCTCGATCTTCTGCGCCTGGTCGCTGGCGGCATCGTCCTGCGGCTCGGCGCGCTCCAGCAGCGGATTGCGCTCGATTTCCTCGTCGATGAAATGCTCGAGCTCGACATGGGTGAACTGCAGCAGCCGAATCGACTGCATCAGTTGCGGCGTCATCACTAGCGACTGCGATTGTCGTAGCTGTAGTTTGGCCGCCAACGCCATGGTTCGGTTTCAAACGCCTCGTCTACGCATCCGGACTTCCGGAAAGGAATTTTGCAGCCGGCCATAGAAACTGGCCCGGCTTTTGCTTGTCAAGGCAATTGGTAGCAAAACTCGCTTACCGGAGCGTTATCTCGGAGCAAAATCGAGGAAAAAGCGCCGCGCGAACCGCAAAAATCGTGTCAGGAAACAAATTTCACGCTCAGAGGGTGAAACCCTCGCCGAGGTAAAGTCGCCGCACATCCGGGTTTGCCACCACTTCGTCGGCCCTTCCATGGGTCAGCACCTGGCCGGCATGGATGATGTAGGCGCGGTCGATGAGGCCGAGCGTTTCGCGCACATTGTGATCGGTGATGAGGACGCCGATGCCGCGCGCCGTCAGGTGGCGCACCAGTTGTTGAATATCCGCGACGGCGATCGGATCGATGCCGGCGAAAGGCTCGTCGAGGAGCATGTAGGCCGGACGCGTCGCCAGCGCTCGCGCGATTTCCAAGCGTCGCCGCTCGCCGCCCGAAAGCGACATGGATGGCGCCTTGCGCAGATGGCTGATGTGGAATTCCTCGAGCAGTTCGTCGAGATTGCGCTCGCGCACCTTGCGGTCCTTTTCGACCACTTCCAGCACGGCGCGGATATTCTGCTCGACATTGAGGCCGCGGAAGATCGATGCTTCCTGCGGAAGATAGCCGATGCCGAGGCGTGCGCGACGGTACATCGGCATCGACGTGACATCGAAGCCGTCGATCTCGATCGTGCCTTCATCCACCGGCACCAGGCCGGTAACCATATAGAAACAGGTCGTCTTGCCGGCGCCGTTGGGGCCGAGCAGTCCAACGGCCTCTCCGGCGCGCACGCCGATGGTGACGCCGCTGACGACCTTGCGGCCCTTGTAGCTCTTGGTCAGCCCCTTGGCGATCAGGGTTCCCTTGAACTTTCCCGCATCGACGGTCACCGTGGCCGGCGCCGAAAGCTTGCCGGCGGCCCGTCCCGGAAGACGCGCCGTCAGCGACGACAGGCTGGCCATCAGGGGTTCGTCGCTCCCGATTTCGGCGGCGGTGTGATCGACATCTGGACGCGTTGCCCAGCGCATGGATCCACCTGAGCCAGCCCGCTTTTCATCTGCACGGTAAGTTTGCAGCCCACCAGAACGTTGTCGTTTTGCGACAGAACGACCTTTTTGCCCGAAAGCACCAGCACCTGGCTCTTCATATCGAAGCTGCCTTGATCGCCGGTCGCGATCTGCGCATCCGACTTGATATAGACCTTGTCGGAGATCTCCAGGTGATCGATGTTGGCCGAGCCCGTCATCGCAGCACCCGCGGCCTCCGTGCCCTTGGCAGCGGCGTTGGGGTCCTTGACGTAGTAGACCGTCATCTTGCCGGCCTTCATCAATGTCGGCCCCTGGACGACGCTGACATTGCCCGTGAAGATGGCGACACTGTCGGCCTGGCGGACTTCCAGCTTGTCGCTCTCGATCTGGATCGGCTTGTCGCCGGACAGTTTGAGGCCTGATTGACTGGTCGTCTGCGCCCATGACGGCACGAGTCCGAGCAGCAGCAACGCTGAAGTTGCAGCCGCGAGCCGCGTCGAACTACTGAGCCGCATTGGTTTCTCCGCTGTTTCCCTGTGCCGCCTTCAGGGCGGCGGAATCGATGTTGACGCGCACTTTGTTCTCGAAAACCAGAATCTTGCCATTGTCCTGAACCGACATCGTATCCGCCGTGATCCGCGACCCGCCACGGCTGACATCGACGGGATCTCCTGTCTTCATAGTGCCTTTGCCCATGTCGAGGAAGACCGATTTGAACTTGGCCTGCATGCCGTCGGTCGTGGTGATCGTCACGTCGCTGGTCAGGTTCATCGTATTGCCGTCGCGATCGTAGGTGCCGTGCGAGGCCTTGACCGCCGCCACATTGTCGGACGCGATCGGCACCTTGGCGTCGATGCCTTCCAGCTCGATGATACCTTGCGTGCTGACATCCTGAATGGCACGCAGCGCCGTCATCGAATAAGGCTGCTTCTGCTTGGTGAAACCGTTGAGCTTGGGATTGGCCATCACCAGCTTGCCGTTGGAAAAGGCAGTGCCTTCCGCCTGAATCTTCACCGAGACGGGTGCGGCGAGATAGGAGTAGACCGGGAAAGCGACCGCTATCAGTGCTGCGGCCACCGGCACGGCAAATTTGAGAACGCGCACGCGGCGCGAATGACGCTGTGC
>NZ_RZQA01000749.1:0-3222 GCF_004022915.1 Mesorhizobium sp. M7A.F.Ca.US.006.04.2.1 | reverse complement strand
GGCTTTGCCTGCGCTACAAGGCGTTCGGATTTTTCCGCCCGCGCGCTTACCCTGGCCAGCTTGAAACAGCTGGCGCCGCACTGCACCGAATGATCATGCAGGGCCTGAGTGCCGCCATTGGCGTTGGCCAGCACGAAGGGTGCTTTCAAAAAGTGCTGTTTCAGCGGATCGGCAAGTGCGAGCGATCCCGGTGTCGACAGTGTCTGGGGCAGGCCAACCGAAGTTGCCGACAGAGAGGCGCCGACGGAACTGAGGCCAGCCATGGTGCCGATCAACCAAAGACCGATGGCGGTGCTGACGCAAGGCAGCGCGACCCAGCGGGCCACCCGGCCAGCGTTGAAGGAAGGGGAACGTGGAGCATCGACGAACTCGCCGCCCTCACGCTGTCCCCGGTTTTTTTTGTGTGTACTCAACAACGCCATGCAACCAATCTCGCTTCAATCGGTTTCCCCGTACGTGGCCTTGAGAGCCGCGACGACCATTCTGTGAGTGATCCCAGGTGGTCCCCGACGCGTTTGCCGCGTCTGTAGTTGGTTGCCGATTGCTTCAAAATATGGACAAAGTTGGTTAATCAATTCCTCTCAAAACCAACGACGAGATGTGGATTTTGGCCAAATCAGCCTTCGTCCACGGCCAGGAAAGTGGTGTTGTCGCCCTTCCGACCTGGTTTTGCTGCCTGTTTTTGGCGGCCGAGTCAAGCAAAACAGCCACTGCTAATTTTTACGCAGCGCCTCCGCGCGGTGTATGCAGCGAACCGACTGCCGGCAGACCTGCCTACAAAAGGCGCGCGTGTTTCCGGTAAAACCGTTGCCTGCCATGCTAGATTTCTCGCGGGAAGGCGGCCTCAAACGGCCCACCCTCAGTTGAACCAAAGCGCAAACGTCAAAAACCCGCCGCCGCCGAACTGGCGCTGGATCTGGTCGAAATCGTCGCTGGTCGCGAGCTCGCCGCTTTCGAGGTAGGGCGCGATGGCCGGGCCGGTGATCGACAGCACGAGATCGAAGTTTTTTGGCTCGTCGAAGAAGCGCTTCATGTTGATGCCAAGCCCAGTACTGGCGGTGACGCGGAAATGCGGCAGCAGCTTGCGGCCTTCCAGGAGATCCTCGGCCATGGTCAAGGCGGCGAGCCAGGCCTGGACCTGCTCCTCGCCGACTTCGAGGCCGGTGAGCGGGTTCTCGCCCTTCTGCTGCGGTCCAGGCAGCCATTCGCGGTCATTGTCGGTCTCGGCGCGGATCGCCTTCCAGTCCTCGCGCGACAGCCGGATCATTTCCAGCAGGTGGCGGCGCGCTGCTTGCCGGCGCTCCGGTTCGATCACCGGCCAGTTGACGAGATGCACCATCGAGATGAAATCGGCGATGCGCCATTCCGAGGAGAAGATGCTCGAGCCCATATCGCCGGCCGGCGGCACCAGAATATCCTGCAGCGGCAATTTGGCGCGCGGGAACAGCATGTGAAACGAGCCGTCGAAGGTGCTCCTGAAATCATGCGCAAGCCAGAAATCGGCCTGCGCCATCAGGAACTCGGCATAGCCCTGCAGCCAGTAGCCGTCGGCGCGGTCGAAGCGGAAGGTGAGCGTGGGGGCGGCGGCGTCCGACGAGATACCGCCGCGCGAGAGTGAGGCGATGATCGCCGCCATGCTCTCGTCCGGCGCGATGGTGCCGTCCTCGTTGAGGTCGATGCCGGCATGGGTGAGATCGATGACCATGCCGATATCGGCATCGGGCGGCACCGAGGCAAACGTGGCTGCGGATTTCTCCAGCCGGTCACGGAAGCCGACCAGGATGGCGCGGAACTGCTCGTAAGTGAGCGGCTCGGGATTGGGATTGTCGGGCACCGGCAACCGCATCAGCGGCAGCATGAAGGATTGCGGGCTTTCGAAACCATGACGGTGCAGGCCGGTGGCCAGGATCTCCAGTGCGGTAAAGAACTCGCCCGCCCCGGCCGCATAGGCGGATGCCGGGTCTTTTGGCGCGGCAGCCTCCAGCGTCGAGAGAGCGGTGTCGCGCGCGGCCACGGTCTTCGCCTCAAACAATGTGGTTGCCGCTTCTGGCATTGCCGCCGACGCGGAAGACAGCGGCAGGAGCAGAATGAAAGCGGATGTCAGCAGGCCTGCCAGTCGTGTCATCTTTTCCCCCCAATGTTTTGTCGCGCAGTGCAAACATACACCATTTGCAGCGCCGCGCTTCAACCCGCCCGGCGGACGGTCTACACAGGGCAAACAATTGGGCATCGCGTGTCGAATTATCCGTTTTCCTACAAGCTGTCCTGGCTGCCGCGTTTCCTGAAGCCGTCACTGGCCGGCGACGCTCAAGACTTTGCGCCGATGGCCGGGACGCTGATGGATCCACCGCCGAAGCAAGCGGTGCGGCTTGCCTTTGTCGGCGACATCTCGGCGGTGGCCAACCGCAGCGCGCCGGATTGCGATCCGGCGATCAAGGCGCTGCTCGGCGCTGCCGATCTGGTGATCGGCAATTGCGAAAGCCCTGTTGTGGACAGGCCAAGCGCGGTGCTGGGCACAAGGCTCGGCACGCATCATGCGATGAGCGAGCCGTTCCTGGCCGAGGCGCTGACGGCGGTTGGTGTTGCGCGCGAAAAACTCGTGCTGTCGCTGGCCAACAACCATGTGCTGGATCAGGGCATCGCCGGTTTCGACGAGACAATCGCGGCGTTGCTGCGGCTCGGCATCCGCACGATCGGCCTGGCCGACGGTCCGGTTGTACCGATTCAGGTTGGATCGCTTGATATCGGCTTCGCCGCCTTCACGCTGTGGCGGAACGCCGATGAAAAACTGTTTGCCGGGCGCGTTTCGATGGACAGCGATCCGGCGAGCTGGCCACCCGCTGGCTTGGACCTTCTCTGCGCCGTGCCGCATTGGGACTGGGAGTTCCGACATTTTCCGCGCGACGGGACGCGAGCGCTGGCCAGGCGGCTGGCCGGGCAGGGCGCCGGGCTGATCGCGGGCCATCATGCCCATGTCGTGCAGCCGGTGGAAAAGATTGACGGGACGATCGTCGCCTATGGGCTCGGCGATTTCCTCGGTACCGCCTTTGCCCGGCAGCCATGGCCGGGCCGCATCGGCTCTATCCTCGTTGTCGATGTCAGTGCCGATGCCGGTACGCGCGGCAGGATCGCGTCTTACCGGATGCATCCCTTCATGCGCCTGCGCGCTGGCGACCACGAGCGGCTGGTGTTGATGGAGGCTTTGGAGGGCCGAATGCGTGA
>NZ_RZQA01000748.1:0-3234 GCF_004022915.1 Mesorhizobium sp. M7A.F.Ca.US.006.04.2.1 | reverse complement strand
GTGCGGAGCGGGTGCGCGCGACATAGGGGAAGTGGCGCTTCAGGCTGTTGAGCGGCCTCTCGAAAACCACCCAGGAAATCGAGGCCGCGACAATCGTGGCGGCACTCGCAACCAGGAAACGCCCTGGCCCTTGCTCCGAGACGTTGAGCGGAATCCAGGGTTGCGCTTTGACGGCGAGCGACAGCAATATCGGATGATAGAGATAGACGCCGTAGCTGATGCGGCCAAGGCCCAGCAGCGGCGGCAGTTCGGCAAGCTTTCCCAAAGTGCCGCCAAGGCCGCGCGAACAGGCTGCGACGATGACCATCAGCGGCACCAGCGGCAGGACTTGCCG
The DNA here is from genome assembly GCF_004022915.1 of Mesorhizobium sp. M7A.F.Ca.US.006.04.2.1. Lineage (NCBI taxonomy): Bacteria > Pseudomonadati > Pseudomonadota > Alphaproteobacteria > Hyphomicrobiales > Phyllobacteriaceae > Mesorhizobium > Mesorhizobium sp. M7A.F.Ca.US.006.04.2.1. The sequence continues at coordinate 2,900 of NZ_RZQA01000748.1, read as the reverse complement.
CACCAGCCAATGGGTCCATTCGAGCATCGGATCGGCGGGCGCAGGCACAAACCACTCGATGACAAGGAATGCGGCCGCGAAGGCAGGCCAGCTGAGCCGCATCCAGTGCGGCAGGGCCGCGCCCCTGGATCGCCAGCAGGCAAGCAGCGCGCCCGTCGCCAGCGCATCCATGGATGCCGGCGGCAGCAGGTCGCGCGCCAGCGCCGTGTTGGCGGTGAGCGGCCAGTAAAAGCGATAGGCCAGCGACAGCGCGATGACGCCGATGCAGATCTGTTCGAAGCGGCGGCGCGGGGCCAGCAGGACGACCAGCGGCCAGGCAAGATAGAACTGCTCCTCGATGCTCAGGCTCCAGAAATGGCACAGCACCCAAGGGTTCCAGTCATTGCGCAGCGCATACCAGAAATTCGACAGGTAAAGCGCATGCCAGACCAGCGATCCCCTGGATTGGTCCAGGTCGACCAGCCAGACGAAACCCAGGACGGCGAAATAGGGCGGAAATATCCGCAAGCCTCGCCTGATATAGAAGGATCGCAGCGCGGGGCCGGTCTCGAATTCGGCGGCCGAACGCGCTTCTAGGAGCAGGCGCGTGATCAGGAAGCCGCTCAGCACGAAGAACAGCCGCACGCCGATATGGCCCCAGAATGAAGATCCTCCAGCGGCGAAGAAATGGGAATACAACACCATCGTCACGGCGATGGCTCTCAACGCATCCAGTTGGATGTCGCGTGCGCTTCCCATCAGCGGCATCCGCCAGCGTGATGGTCGCGACCAAGCCGCCAGCCGGCCGTTTCGAGCGGCAGGCCAAGGCGGACGAGACCCGCCAGAGCGCAGGCATCGTCGAACCTACGCTCGAAATCGACGGACGGGTGGCTCAAGCTGGTCAACCTGGCGGGATCCTCCACGGCGCATATCCAGTCGCAAACGAGTCCCCCAGGAGATCGTTCGGCTACGGCATTGTGCGGCGCAACACAAAAAATCTACCCAGCTGAAATACTTATGTGAGCAAGTGCTAAAAAATTGAGAAAACCGAGCGTTTCTCGTCAATTCTGGCGATTTTTCTCAGAACTTAACGCTGTGGTTTAAATTTTGCCGATGTTCCCGCCTCGGTTGATTTGCGAGCTCGTGGCTTGAGAGCCTAGTTCTTTGTTAGATCACAGGAAGTTCCGTAATCTATATTTTATCTATATGGATCCGGCCCTGGCTCCGTGAAGAAATGATTTGGAACCATTAGCTTTGCGCGGTGCAGCATCGTCTCTGTTTTTCGTCGTTGCCACGCGCAACGCCCATTACTCGGCTGACCGCCAACCCTCACACCGCGTCGAACACCACCGTCTGCTCCAGCCCGCCGCCCCGGCGGTTTTCCAGTGTTACCGTGCCTCCGTAGCGCTCGATGATTTCCTTGGCGATGGCGAGGCCAAGACCAGCTCCGGGGATCGATTGCAGGCGGCCGGGGTCGACGCGGAAAAAGGGCTCGAACGCCTTGTTCAGGAGTTCCGGGGGGATGCCCGGCCCATGGTCCGATATGGTCAGCACGGCGCGATTGTCGGCCGCGGCCAGGTCGATGCGGCACGCCTTGCCATGGGTGGCGGCGTTGACGATCAGGTTGCGCAAGGCGCGGCGCAGGCCGAGCGCGCCGGCGCGCACGCAAACCTTTTCCAGGTGCCCGATCGAGACGGCATGGCCGAGCGACACCATCTCGGCTTCGATATCGCGCACCGTCTTTGCCAGGTCCACCGCTTCGACGGCGTCCTGGTTGACCTCTTCGCGCACCAGGCGGATGGCGCTGTCGGCGATGCGATCGAGTTCGTCGAGGTCGTGAAGCCATTTGTCGCGTTCGTCGTCCAGGAATTCGGCGCGCAGCCGCATGCGCGTCATCGGCGTGCGCAGATCATGGCCGGCGGCCGCGACCAGCCGCATGCGGCTTTCCATGGCGGTCCGCAGCCGCGACGAGAGCTGGTTCAGCGCATGCGCGGTGGCCTTGACCTCGGCCGAACCCACTTCCGGCACCGCCGCCAGCACGCCGTCCGATCCGATCTTGGAGACGGCGGCCTCCAGCATTTCGAGCGGTCGGATCAGCACCGAGGTGAAATAGACCGATACCGCCGTGGCGCCGGCGACGATCAGCGAGATCCAGCCGGCCAGAACCAGCCATTCTCGCCGCGGCGGCTTGAGGTGCGGCACCTCAATGATCGCCCATCGGCTGTCGGGCAGGTGCATCGATGCGATCTGGCCGGGTTCGTCCGGCTTCTCGTTGACGACCGCGGGAAAGTCGAGGCCACGCCGGTGCAGGATGTCGTTGAGCATCGCCGTTTCCGCACGAGCCACCTTGCCGCCCGCTGGATGGTCGGCGAATTGAACCCGCAGGACGTCGGGGATCGGCCCCGGCAAGAGCCGCACCACCATTTCCATCTGTTGGGCAATCCAGGGCACGGTCAGTTCCGGCGGCGGTCCGCCACCGCGCACGCTGATGACGGCGGCCGTCGCCAGGCCGACGACGCCGACGATCGAGGCGACCAACAGCAGGATGAGACGGCGGCGCAGCGAATTCACGCGTGGCTCTCCACGGTCTCGACACGCGCCGTGAGCTGGTAGCCGCCATTGCGCACGGTCTTGAACAGCGGCCCGTCGCCGGTGTCGGAAAATTTCCGGCGCAGCCGGCTCACCAGCACATCGACCGAGCGTTCGAGCGGATCGCGTTCGCGGCCCTGCGTCAGGTCGAGAAGCTGGTCGCGCGACAAAAGCCGGCCGGGACGGTCGAGAAACACCTGCAAAAGATCGAACTCGGCGCCGGTGAGGTCGACGGCCACGCCTCGCGCATCCGTCACCTTGCGGGTCTCCGGTTCCAGCCTGTAGCTGGCAAAGCGGTAGATGCGCGCGCGCGGCGGCGCGGGCGCATCTAC
>NZ_RZQA01000747.1:0-3235 GCF_004022915.1 Mesorhizobium sp. M7A.F.Ca.US.006.04.2.1 | reverse complement strand
GGGGGGAAAAACCCCGCCAAGACAAGTCACGCCGAGCGCCGCAACCGAAAAGACGTCCGGGGCCGGCCCCGCTATCGCGGAGCGTTCAAAGGACGCCAAGGCTCCGAAGAGCAGCCAATGAAGCGAAGGCCGGGAGCACTCCTGCGGCGCTTTGGAGATCGGCGGACAAGTGGTTCGCGTAGTTAGCGTTTGCCGATCCCTTCAACGACGATGCGGATGAGGTGCCTGATCTCGTCCTCGCTGAATGACCCGGCCGAAAGCGCCGAAAGCATCGCCTGGCCGTATATTCCAAGCAGGACCAGCGCCATGAAATTGGCATCGTCATCCCTGCGAATGACACCTTGCCGTTGGCCGAGCACCAGAAGGTCCCGGACCAGGCGCTGGAATGAGGGCCGGTCGGGCGGCGGCTGCAGGGACGGACGCTCGGCGGGGGCAAGAGCCAGCCTGGCAAGCGAGGGATTGGCCAGGCACCAGCCGGCGCTGTCGAGAAAGACTGTCTCGAGCATGACGAATACATCTTCGTTCGCCGCCATGCGGGCGCGGTAGGCGGCATCGCCCGCCTCCACGCGGGCGATGAGCCGCAACGCGATTTCTTCTTTCGAACTGAACAGATTGTAGACCGTTTTGCGGGTCAAGCCGGCGCGCGTCGCGATCTCCTCGACCGAGGTGTTGGCAAACCCCATCTCCCGAAACGCCAGGTCGGCGGCATCGAGGATGAGGCTTCGCGACCGTTCGGTCCGCTTTGGGGTTGTCATTTTTATACCCTAGTGTAAATTTACACATATGTAAACTTTTGCTGCGTGACCGCCGCATTGCGGCAGCCGCCAATCCCGCGAAGGGTCGACCGTGGCGCATCGGAATTCAAGCGGCTCTATGGGAAGCAATGTGCAAATGGCTGGTAGTCTCAAGGAATTCGGCCTTGGGATCTGGATTGCGGATGGTCCGATCGTCACGGCGGCCGCCGGCTTTCACTATCCCACGCGTATGGCCGTTATCGGATTGTCCGGGGGCGGTTTGTTCATCTGGTCACCGGTAGAGCTCACGAACGAGCTGCGCGCCGATGTGGACGCTCTGGGCGTGGTGCGCTTCCTGATCCCGCCCAATTCGCTTCACCACGTGTTTCTCGCTGACTGGCAGCGCGGCTATCCCGATGCCAAGGTCTATGCGCCACCCGGCCTGCGGGAAAAGCGCCGAGATATCCTCTTCTGCGGCGAACTCGGCGATACGCCTGCCGCCGACTGGGCGGACGATCTCGACCAGGTCGTCGTGCGCGGCAACAGGATCACCACCGAGATTGTCTTCTTCCACCGCGCAAGCAGGACAGTGTTGTTCACCGATCTGATCCAGCATTTCCACGCCGGATGGTTCAAGGGCTGGCGGGCGCTCGTAGCCCGGCTGGATCTGATGGTGGCCGCAGAGCCCTCAGTGCCGCGAAAATTCCGCGCCGGCTTTACCGACCGGCGCGCCGCGCGTGCCGCTCTTCAACGCATACTGGCATGGCCGGCCGAAAGAGTGCTGATGGCGCACGGCGAACCAGTGACGGAGGACGCTCAAACGTTCATCCGTCGCGCTTTTCGCTGGCTGGTTGGCCGCTGACTTCCTCGGCGGATTTCGGCGCTTCGAGCACACGGCGCAATGCCGGCGCTTCCTGCTGGATATGATCCCACAGCCGGTTCGCGATCGGCCCATGCGGCCGGTCGCGGCGGCGCGCCACCACCAGTTCGTCGGTGCGGCCCGGCAGATGACGGCCGGCAATGGAGTGCAGGCGTCCGTCCTGCAGTTCTTCCTCGATCAGGAAGCGGGGCAGGTGGCCCCAGCCAAGGCCCTGCAGGATGATCTCCTTCTTCATGCCCTGGTCGGCGACGAGGCATTGCGGCGCGCCTTCGATCAGCGAATAGTTTTGTTGTGGCGAATGGCGGGCGCTGTCGCGCATGACGCATTGGGTGAGTGCCTGCATCTGGTCCGGGGTGATCGGCTGCTCGATACGCTGAGGCAGAAAGCCCGGCGCCACCACGGGAATGAAGGACACCTTGCACAAATCGACCCATTCCACCCGCGCATCGCCCTTGTCGACCCAGTGCAGGATCAGGTCGGCTTCGTCGTCGAAGAGACGCTCCCATGGGCCGCCCACCGCTTCGAAATGCAGATGCAGGCGCGTGCCGGGCAACTGTGCGAAGAATCGCCCGAGCATGCCCAGCACCTGCGGGCGCGGGCACAGGTCGCCGATCACCACATGGATCTCGCTTTCCTCACCCATCGCCAACTGGGCGGCATGGACGCGCAAACCGTCCATCTCGCGCAGCAGCGATAGCGCTCGGCGGTGGAACGACAGCCCGGCCTCGGTCGGACGCACGCGATAGCCGCTGCGATCCAAAAGGACGAGGCCGAGCTGTCGCTCCAGCTTGGCGACGGCGGCGAACACCGCGGGGTGCGAGCGATACAGCATGGCCGCCGCAGGCTGAAAACCGCCGGTGCGGACCACCGCATCGAAGCATTGCAGATCGTGCAGGGTGAATTCGGCCATGTCAGTTTTTGTTACAGAGCTTGTCTTGTCTTTGTAATATCAACAAAATCGCTCCACGGCTAGGCTCTGTCTCGTTCAACGTTCCAGAAGGAATCTTCATCATGAATGAGCTGAATTTCGTCACAACGGGCGACGGCACGCGCATCGCCTACCGCTTCGACGGCGACGCAAGCAAGCCGGTGCTGGTGCTGTCGAATTCCATCGGCACCACGCTGCACATGTGGGATGGGCAGGTCGGCGAATTGGCGAAGCATTTTCGTGTCCTGCGCTACGATTTTCGCGGCCATGGCGGATCGAGCGTTCCGGTCGGCGCCTATTCGCTGGACCGGCTTGGCCGCGACGTCATCGAGTTGCTCGATGCGCTCGGCCTGCAACGTGTACATTTCCTTGGCCTGTCGCTCGGCGGGTTCGTCGCGCAGTGGCTCGGCATCCACGCGCCCGAGCGGATCGACCGGCTGATCCTGAGCAACACCTCGTCCCATCTGGCGCCGGCAAGCTATTTCGACGAGCGGATCGCTGCGGTGCGCCAGGCGCCGGACATGTCGGAAACCGCTGAGACGTTCCTGAGCAACTGGTTCCCCGCGTCGCTGGTTGCCGCCAACGAGCCTGTGGTCGAAGACTTTCGCGCCATGCTGCTGGCTATCGACCGGCAGGGCCTGGCGGGTCTGTTCGCGGCGGTTCGCGACGCGGACCTTCGCCGCACCGTGGCAC